>NZ_JBEXRT010000031.1:0-94056 GCF_040613235.1 Streptomyces sp. NPDC006296
GGCCGGGCGCGCGGGGGCTCCGCCGTGCGCGGGGGAGCGCGGCGCCGGGCGCTGCGCGCGATGCCGGCGGCCATCCGTAGACTGGCCCCGTGAGTGAGCCCCGCCCTTCAGACCGGCACGACGCGTCCGATCCCGACGACACCTTCGCGGAGATCGTCGACGAGGAGACCCAGCGCGATCCCGATTTGGCGGTGATCGAGGCCGGGAGCCGCACGCTGCGCACCCAGTCGGGGCCGCCGCAGGGCGAGGCGGTCCCGGACCGCCCCGCCGACCCCGAGACCGACCGGGCGCTGCGCGAGGTGGAGCAGGAGCTCGCCGGCCGCTGGGGCGAGACCAAGCTCGAACCCTCGGTGACCCGGATCGCGGCCCTGATGGACGTGCTGGGCGAGCCGCAGCGCGCCTACCCCTCGATCCACATCACGGGGACGAACGGCAAGACCAGCACGGCCCGCATGATCGAGGCCCTGCTGAACGCCCTCGACCTCCGCACCGGCCGCTACACCTCCCCGCACGTCCAGTCGATCACCGAGCGGATCAGCCTGGACGGCGCCCCGATCGCGGCCGAGCGCTTCGTCGAGACGTACGCGGACGTCAAGCCGTACGTCGAGATGGTCGACGCCCAGCAGCCCTACCGGCTCTCCTTCTTCGAGGTGCTCACCGGCATGGCGTACGCCGCCTTCGCCGACGCGCCGGTCGACGTCGCGGTCGTCGAGGTCGGCATGGGGGGCACCTGGGACGCGACGAACGTCATCGACGCCTCGGTCGCCGTCGTCACCCCCATCTCCCTGGACCACACCGACCGCCTCGGCACCACCCCGGCCGAGATCGCCGGTGAGAAGTCCGGCATCGTCAAGCAGGACGCGACGGTGATCCTGGCCCAGCAGCCGGTCGACGCCGCGCAGGTGATGCTGAAGAAGGCCGTCGAGGTGGACGCCACGGTCGCCCGCGAGGGCATGGAGTTCGGGATCGTCTCCCGCGAGGTCGCGGTCGGCGGCCAGCTGCTCACCCTGCGGGGCCTGGGCGGCGAGTACGACGACATCTTCCTGCCGCTCTACGGCGCGCACCAGGCGCACAACGCCGTGGTCGCGCTCGCCGCCGTCGAGGCGTTCTTCGGCATCGGCGCGGAGCAGGCCCGCAGCCTCGACGTGGAGACGGTCCGCACGGCCTTCCGGTCCGTCCTCTCGCCGGGCCGCCTGGAGGTCGTCCGCTCCAGCCCGACCGTCGTCCTGGACGCGGCGCACAACCCGGCCGGAGCGCTGGCCGCCTCCGAAGGGATCTCCGAGGCGTTCAGCTTCTCCCGGCTGATCGGGGTCGTGGGCGCGAGCGGCGACAAGGACGTCCGGGGGCTCCTGGAAGCCTTCGAGCCGATCTTCGCCGAGATCGTCGTCACCCAGAACTCCAGCCCGCGGGCGATGGACGTGGACGCGCTCGCCGCGGTCGCGGTCGAGGTCTTCGGCAACGAGCGCGTGCAGGTCGAGCCGCGCCTGGACGACGCCCTGGAGGCGGCGATCACCCTCGCCGAGGAAGAGGCCGAATACGCGGGCGCCGGAGTCCTGGTGACCGGTTCCGTGATCACGGTCGGCGAGGCCCGGCTGCTTCTGGGAAGGCGCTGACCTGTGCGTACGCTCTGTGCTTCGACACTGATCGGCGAGTTCTTCGTCATCGGCTTCGCCGGGCTGGTCGCGATGAAGTCCGACGGCATGTCCATGGGGACGGTCTGGACGGTCTGCGGCATCGGCATGCTGCTCTCCGTCCTGCTCTGCGGGGTCATCACCCGGCCCGGCGGGATCCAGCTCGGCTGGGTGCTCCAGATCCTGTTGGTGCTGAGCGGCTTCTTCGTCCCGATGATGTTCATCCTCGGGGTGGTCTTCGCCGCGCTGTGGTGGGCCTCGGTGCACTACGGCCGCAGGATCGACGAGGCGAAGGCGCGGTGGGCGGCGCAGGCCGAGGCGCAGGAGAGCGCGGAGGCTCCGGCCCGAGGATGACGCAGCGTGAGCCCGGTCGCAGGCCGGTCGCCGCAGCCCTGTAACCTCGCCCTCGACCCGCACCCGAAAGTCTCCAAGGAGCCGCACATGACGCAGCGCACCCTCGTCCTTCTCAAGCCCGACGCCGTCCGGCGCGGGCTGATCGGCGAGATCGTCGGCCGCATCGAACGCAAGGCGTGCTGGACGATCACCGCGCTGGAGCTGCGCACGCTCGACCAGGCGACCCTGGAGCAGCACTACGGTGAGCACAAGGGCCGTCCGTTCTACGAGCCGCTGGTCGAGTTCATGGCCTCCGGACCCGTCGTCGCTCTGGTGGCCGAAGGCGAGCGGGTGATCGAGGGCGTCCGTGCCCTGGCCGGTCCCACCGACCCGATCGCCGCCGCGCCCGGGTCCATCCGCGGTGACTTCGGCACGATCACCAGGGAGAACCTCATCCACGCCTCGGACTCCGAGGAGTCCGCGGAGCGAGAACTCAAGCTTTTCTTTCCCGGCCTTTCCTGACGTCGGCTCCCCCGATCAGCGCTCATGACCTGGGGCGACCGAAGTAATTCGGTCGCCTCCCGGTATGGGCGCCGATGTCGCGGGAACGCATCCCTTCGACGTAACGTCAGCATGGGTGGGACGGGCAGCCGTTCCGCCCGCCACGGCGAAGGACCCTCGCGCTGTGTCCGTGCGTACGGCACTACGATGGAAGCTTCCACGCCCACAGCGCCCACCTCGCCTACCAAAAACAAGCCATTCTTCGCTTCTTGGGAAGGCCCGACGCATCCTCATGGGGAACAAGGGGAACTCAATGTCGTTCATCGGCCGTGACATGGCTATCGACCTCGGGACTGCCAACACGCTGGTGTACGTCAGGGGGCGCGGCATCGTTCTGAACGAGCCGTCCGTCGTGGCCATCAACACCAACACCGGCGGAATCCTGGCGGTCGGCGCCGAGGCAAAGAAGATGATCGGCCGCACACCGGGCAACATCGTCGCCGTGCGGCCCCTGAAGGACGGCGTGATCGCCGACTTCGAGATCACGGAGCGCATGCTCCGCTACTTCATCCTGAAGATCCACAAGCGCCGCTACCTGGCCCGCCCGCGGGTCGTCGTCTGTGTGCCCTCCGGCATCACAGGGGTCGAGCGGCGCGCCGTCATCGAGGCGTCGACGCAGGCGGGCGCGCGTCAGGTGCACATCATCGAGGAGCCCATGGCCGCGGCCATCGGCTCCGGCCTGCCCGTCCACGAGGCCACCGGCAACATGGTCGTCGACATCGGTGGCGGCACCACCGAGGTCGCCGTGATCTCGCTCGGCGGCATCGTGACGGCCCAGTCGATCCGGGTCGCCGGTGACGAACTGGACAACGCGATCATCCAGCACATCAAGAAGGAGTACTCCCTCCTCCTCGGTGAGCGCACCGCCGAACAGATCAAGATCACGATCGGTTCCGCGTACGAGATGGACAAGGACGAGCACACCGAGATCCGCGGCCGCGACCTGGTCTCGGGCCTGCCCAAGACCGTGGTCATCTCCGCGACCGAGGTCCGCAAGGCCATCGAGGAGCCGGTCAACGCGATCGTCGACGCCGTGAAGACGACGCTCGACAAGTGCCCGCCGGAGCTCTCGGGCGACGTGATGGACCGCGGCATCGTCCTCACCGGCGGCGGCGCGCTCCTGCGCGGGCTCGACGAGCGGCTGCGCCACGAGACCGGCATGCCGATCCACATCGCCGAGGACCCGCTGGACTCGGTGGCCCTCGGATCCGGCAAGTGCGTCGAGGAGTTCGAGGCGCTCCAGCAGGTGCTGGACGCCCAGCCGCGACGGTAGGACACGATGTTCCGCCGTACGGGCACTGCCGTCCCGTACGGCGGAACGTTGGTATACAGGCACGAACATTCCGACGAGGAAGGCACGGCCGCCGCACGTGAGGGACACACGAGAGAGCCGGCTGCTCCTGGTGCTGCTGATCGCCATCGCATTCGCCTTGATCACGGTGGATATCCGCGGTGGCGAGGCGTCACCGGTGGACGGAGCCCGGCAGGCCGCCGCCACGGTCTTCGGACCGGTCGAGAACGGCGTGGCGGCAGCGGTCGATCCGGTGGGCAACGCCATCGGCGCCGTACGGGACTCCGGTGACCGGCACGACCGGATCGCCGCCCTGGAGCACGAGAACGCCGCACTGAAGACCAAGCTCGGCAGCGACGACCGCAACACCAGCAAGGTCCGTCAGCTCGACACCATGCTGAAGAGCGCCGGGGCCGGCCAGTACGGCATCAAGGCCGCCCAGGTCATCGCCATAGGAGCGGCCCAGGGCTTCTCCTGGACCATCACCATCGACGCCGGGGCCGACGACGGCCTCCAGCGCGACATGACCGTACTGAACGGCGAGGGGCTCGTCGGCCGGGTCACCACCGTCGGGCCGAACACCGCGACCGTCCTGCTGGCCAACGACCCCGACTTCACCGTGGGCACCCGGCTGGAGAAGACCGACGAGCTCGGCTTCGCCACCGGACAGGGGGCCCGGCCGCTCTCGGTCCAGTTCCTCAACGGCAAGGCCGAGGTGAAGAAGGGCGACCGGCTGGTCACCTTCGGCTCCAGCAAGGACAAGCCCTTCGTCCCGGGCGTGCCCGTCGGCGAGGTCGTCCGGGTCGACCCCTCGGGCGGCGACCTGACCCGGACGGTCTCCGTCCGGCCGTTCGTCGGCTTCACCAAGCTCGACATCGTGGGCATCGTCGTCCAGGCGCCCCGCGCGGACCCCCGCGACATGGTCCTCCCGGCCCAGCCCAAGAAGCCGGCGAAGCCCAAGCCCACCCCGACGGTCACCGTCACCGTCCAGCCGAACGGCGACCTCGTCGACGGCAGCGGGAAGGTGGTCGGGAACGTCAACGAGACCCCCGGTGCCGCCGCCTCCCCGGGTGCTTCCCCGAACGCCACCGGCAACGCCGATCCGGCCGCCGACGGCGCGGCGAACGAGCAGGAATAGAGCTGATCCCCATGCGTATCAACCGGACGCTGCTCTCCGCCGCCCTGGTCGTGGTCGCCCTCGTCATCCAGGTGTCCGTCCTCGCCCGCCTCCAGCTCCCCGGCGCCACCCCCGACCTGCTGCTCCTCGTCGTCCTCGGACTCGCCTTCGTGTACGGGCCGGTCAGCGGCGCCCTGATCGGCTTCTGCGCGGGCCTCCTCGCCGACCTGGCACCGCCCGCCGACCACGCGGCCGGGCGCTACGCCCTGGTCCTCTGCGTCATCGGCTACGTCGCCGGCATGGCACGCCCCGAGACCGGCCAGCTGAAGTCGGCCTTCACCCCGATGGCCTTCGTCGTCGCCGCCGCGCTCGGCTCGACCCTGCTGTACGCCGGTGTCGGCTCCCTGGTCGGCGACACGGCCGCCCGCCACGTGGGCCTGGGCGGCCTGCTGCTGAGCGCCGTCGTGTACGACCTGCTCCTCGCGCCGTTCACCGTCCCGCTGATCATGGCGCTCGCCAGACGTACCGAGAACGACCCGGTCGCCGACAGTTCCGGCAGCGGCGACGTCGCCGCCGGCTGGCTGGCCTCCGGTACCGGGCTGCGGATCGGCAGCCAGCGCGGCGGCATGCGGCTGCGGGCCGCCCGGGGCCGCGCCGCACGTGCAGGAAGGATCAAGGGGGTCAAGCGACTGTGAGCTCGTACCGGCACCGGCCGGCCACCGGGGGCGTCCGCCCCGGTGTCCCCGGCCGTCCCACCACCACCGGGGGCGCCCCGTGAGCAACATTCCGGAGACGGGCCGGACCCCGAGGGTCCAGATCCGTCTCGTCGTCATCCAGGTCCTCGTCTTCTCCCTGCTCCTGACGCTCGGCGGCCGGCTCTGGTACCTCCAGATCCGCAACGGCCAGGAGTACACCGACGAGGCGAAGAACAACCACGTCCAGCAGGTCGTGCAGCCCGCCGTCCGCGGCGCGATCCTCGACGCGCGCGGTGTGCCGCTCGCGGACAACGAGACACGCCTCGTCGTCTCCGCGAGCCGCACCGAGCTGATGAAGATGAAGGACGACGGCGTCGGCGTCCTCACCCGGCTCGCCGGAGTCCTGGACATGAAGCCCAGGGACGTCCTGGACAAGGTCCGGCTCTGCGACGCCAAGACCCCGCAGCCCTGCTGGAACGGCTCGCCCTACCAGCCGATCCCGGTCACCGACGAGGCCACCACCCAGCAGGCCCTCACGATCCGCGAGCGTGCCGAGGACTTCCCCGGCATCACCGCCGAGCCCACCGCCGTGCGCCGCTACGCCGCCCCCGGCAAGGCCAACACCGCGCAGGTCCTCGGCTACCTCTCGCCCGTCACCGACGACGAGGTCACCCAGGCCCAGGACACCGACTCGCCCTACCTCCGCTCCGACCAGGTCGGCCGCTCCGGACTGGAGCGCACGTACGACAAGGAACTGCGCGGCAAGGCCGGCGTCACCCGCTACGAGGTCGACAACCTCGGCCGCGTCATCGGCCAGGCGCAGAACGACGAGGCCGAGGCCGGCGCCAGCGTGGTCACCTCCATCGACGCACGGGTCCAGGCCGTCGCCGAGTACGAGCTGAACAAGGCCATGGAGATCGCCCGCACCGAGATGGACCGCAACACCAACGAGCTCTACAAGGCCGACTCCGGGGCCGTCGTCGTCATGGAGTCCAAGACCGGCCGCATCGTGTCCATGGCGTCCCTGCCGACGTACGACCCCAACGCCTGGATCGGCGGCATCTCCGCCAAGGACTACGCCAAGCTGACCGGCAAGAAGTCCAACTTCCCGCTGCTCAACCGGGCCATCCAGGGCACGGCGGCCCCCGGGTCGATCTTCAAGGTCGTCTCCTCGACCGCCGCGGTCAACGCCGGATACGCCTTCGACGGCAACTACCCCTGCCCCAGCTCGTACTCCATCGGCGGCCAGACCTTCAAGAACTTCGAGTCCCAGGGCTACGGCAGCATCAGCATCGGCCGCGCCCTGGAGGTCTCCTGCGACACCGTCTACTACAGCCTGGCGCACCAGGAGTGGCAGAAGGACGGCGGCAACAAGCCGAAGAAGAGCCCCTCCGACTGGTTCTACAAGACGGCCCACCAGTTCGGCCTGGGCAAGGAGACCGGCATCGACCTCCCCAACGAGGTCGCCGGCCGCGTCCCCGACCGCCAGTGGAAGCAGAGCTTCTACGACGCCAACAAGGCGTCCTGGTGCAAGCAGGGCAAGAAGGACGGCACGTACGTCGAGAAGATCGCGTACGAAGGCTGCGTCGAGGGCAACAAGATGCGTGCCGGTGACTCCGTCAACTACTCCATCGGGCAGGGCGACACGCTCGTCACCCCGATCCAGATGGCGACCATCTACGCCGCGATCTCCAACGGCGGCACCCTGTACGACCCGACCGTCGGCAAGGCGATCATCAGCGGCGACGGCAGAACCGTCCAGGAGATCGCCCCCCAGGCCCACGGCAAGCTCCCCTTCAAGGGAGACACCCGCGACGAGATAGACGAAGCCCTCGCGGGAGTCGCGACCCGGGGCAGCGCCGCCTGGCGGTTCGGCGGATGGCCCCAGGACAAGATCCCGATGCACGCCAAGACGGGAACGGCCGAGGTCTACGGCAAGCAGACGACCTCATGGTTCGCCACGTACACCAAGGACTACTCGATCGTCATGACGATCTCCCAGGGTGGTACGGGCTCCGGCGCCTCCGGCCCCGCCGTGCGCAACATCTACAACGCGCTCTACGGGCTCGACGCCTCCGGCAAGCAGGACCTCAAGAAGGCGCTGCTGCCCAAGCCCCAGAAGGCCCTGCCCAAGATCAAGCCGGACGGCCAGATCGAGTCCCCGAAGATCCGGCCGTACACCCCCGCGCCCGCGGACGACGGCACCCAGGCACTCGCGGGCGCCCTGCCCGTGGCCGTCGGGAGGCGTGACTGATGGCCGGGTTCTCCGTCCCCCGCTACGGCCCCGAGGACCGCTCCCTCTGGGCCAAGCTCACCGCCCGCGACTCCGTCGTGCGGCGGCTGGACTGGCCCCTGCTGGGATCGTCCCTGGCGCTGTCCTTCGTCGGCTCGCTGCTCGTCTGGTCGGCGACCCGGGGCCGGGACTCCCTCACGCACGGCGATCCGTACTTCTTCCTCTTCCGGCACGCCCTGAACACCGGGATCGGCCTCGCGCTGATGATCGGCACCATCTGGCTCGGGCACCGCACGCTGAGGGGAGCGGTGCCGGTCCTCTACGGACTGTCGGTCCTGCTCGTCCTGCTGGTCCTGACCCCGCTGGGCGCCACCGTCAACGGCGCGCACGCCTGGATCCTCCTTCCCGGCGGTTTCTCCCTCCAGCCCTCCGAGTTCACCAAGATCACGATCATCCTGGGCATGGCGATGCTGCTCGCCGCCCGGGTCGACGCGGGCGACCAGCTGCACCCTGACCACCGGACCGTCGGCAAGGCCCTCGGCCTGGCACTCGTCCCGATGGCCGTGGTCATGCTGATGCCCGACCTCGGTTCGGTCATGGTCATGGCCGTCATCGTGCTCGGTGTGCTCCTCGCCTCGGGCGCGTCCAACCGCTGGGTCTTCGGACTCCTCGGCGCGGGCGCGGCCGGCGCGGTGGCCGTCTGGCAGCTCGGCGTCCTCGACGACTACCAGATCGCCCGCTTCGCGGCCTTCGCCAACCCGGCACTCGACCCGGCCGGCGTCGGCTACAACACCAACCAGGCCCGCATCGCCATCGGTTCCGGCGGCCTCACCGGCACCGGGCTCTTCAACGGATCGCAGACGACCGGGCAGTTCGTCCCCGAGCAGCAGACCGACTTCGTCTTCACCGTCGCGGGCGAGGAGCTCGGCTTCCTCGGCGCCGGGCTGATCATCTTCCTGCTCGGCGTCGTCCTGTGGCGGGCCTGCCGCATCGCCCGCGGGACGACCGAGCTGTACGGCACGGTCGTGGCGGCCGGCATCATCGCCTGGTTCGCCTTCCAGTCCTTCGAGAACATCGGCATGACCCTCGGCATCATGCCGGTGGCCGGCCTGCCCCTGCCGTTCGTGTCCTACGGAGGCTCGTCGATGTTCGCCGTGTGGGTGGCGATCGGGCTGCTCCAGTCGATCAAGGTGCAACGGCCGATGTCGGCCTGAGCGGCGCGCACCACCCTGCCGAACCCCGGACATCACGGATAGATTCGCCCCATGGCGGACTCGAAGCGTGAGGTCGGGCGGAAGTACCGAGCGACGCCCGGGACCCGGCTGCCGGACCTGACCCGTGCGGCCGGGGTCTCGGCCGTCGTCCACCGGGGCCCGGCCGAGCTCGACGCCGTCTACTACGACACCGAGGATCTCCGGCTCGCCGCGGACTCCCTCACGCTTCGGCGCAGGACCGGCGGGGACGACGCCGGATGGCACCTCGAGATCCCCGTCTCCGCCGGCGTCCGCGACGAGATCCGGGCCCCGCTCGCCGACACCCTGCCCCCCGTGCTCGGCGCCCTGCTCCGCTCCCGGGTGCGCCGCGCCGCGGTGCACCCCGTCGTCCGCATCCGCTCCACCCGGGACGTCCACCACCTCCTCGACGGCGAAGGCGCCCTGCTGGCCGAGCTCAGCGTCGACGAGGTCCGCGCCGAGCGCCTCACCGAGGACGGGCGGGGTGCCACCGCGACGTGGACCGAGATCGAGGTCGAACTGGCCGACGGCGTCGACCCCGCCCTCCTGGACGCCGTCGGGCGACGGCTGCGCAAGGCCGGGATCCGCCCGGAAGCCGCACCCTCCGAGCCGGCCAGGGCCCTGGCCGGGACCGCCCCGCCCGGACCAGGGCGCCGGCCCACGGACGAGGCTCCCGTCCCCGCCACCGCCGGCTCCTGCGTGCTCGCGTACGTACGCCGCCAGGTCACCGCACTCGTCGCGCTCGACCCCGCCGTGCGCCGTGAACTGCCCGACGGCGTCCACCGCATGCGGGTCGCCACCCGCCGGCTGCGCAGCGTCCTGCGGACGTACCGCGCGGTGCTCGACCGGGCCGCCACCGACCCGCTCCGCGAGGAGCTCGCATGGCTCGCCGGCGAGCTGGGCGTGGACCGCGACCGGGAGGTCCTCGACGCCCGGCTCGGCTCCCGCCTCGCCGCGCTCCCGCCCCGCCTGGTGCTGGGCCCCGTGGAGGCCCGGCTGCGGCTCGGCTCCGCGGCCGGGCGCACCGCCTCCCGGCGGCGGGTCCTCGCCGCGCTCGACTCCGGGCGTCATCTCGACCTGCTGGACGCGCTGGACGCCCTCCTCGCCGACCCGCCGCTGCGCCCCGCGGCCGGGCGGGCCCCTCGGGAGGTCCTGCCCCGCGCCGTCCTCGCGGACTACGAACGCCTCGCCGGCCGCGTCACCCACGCCCTGGACCGGCCGGCCGGCCCGGAGCGCGACGTGGCCGTGCACGAGGCGCGCAAGGCCGCCAAGCGCGTCCGCTACGCCGCCGAGGCCGCGGAGCCCGCTCTGGGCCGGCCGGCCGCGCGGTTCGCCGGGCGGATGAAGTCCCTGCAGTCGCTCCTCGGCGACCACCAGGACAGCGTCGTCGCCCGGGACGCCCTGCTCGCCCTCGCCGTCCAGGCGCACGACGCGGGGGAGTCCGCCTTCACCTGGGGCGTCCTCCACGGCCGGGAGGAGGCGGCGGCCGACGCACGCGAACGCGAGCTGCCCGGGGTCTGGGCGCGGGCGTCGCGCCCGGGACTCCGCGCGGCGCTGGAAGGCTGAGCACCGGGTTACGCTTGGTGGTCACCCCTGCCAGCTACGAAGGTCCTCAGATGTCTGCCGAGTCGGTCTTCCCACAGCTCGAAGCTCTGCTCCCGCATGTGCAGAAGCCCATTCAGTACGTCGGCGGTGAGCTGAACTCCACCGTCAAACCGTGGGACGCGTGCGACGTCCGCTGGGCACTCATGTACCCGGACGCCTACGAGGTCGGACTCCCCAACCAGGGCGTCATGATCCTGTACGAGGTGCTCAACGAACGCGAGGGCGTTCTCGCCGAGCGCACGTACAGCGTGTGGCCGGACCTCGAGGAGCTGATGCGCGAGCACGCGGTGCCGCAGTTCACCGTGGACAGCCACCGCCCCGTCGGCGCCTTCGACGTGTTCGGCCTCAGCTTCTCCACCGAGCTGGGCTACACCAACATGCTCACGGCCCTGGACCTCGCGGGCATCCCGCTGGAGTCCAAGGACCGCACCGTCGACCACCCGATCGTGCTGGCGGGCGGCCACGCCGCGTTCAACCCCGAGCCGATCGCGGACTTCATCGACTGCGCCGTCATCGGCGACGGCGAGCAGGCCGTGCTGGAGATCACCGAGATCGTCCGCGCCTGGAAGGCGGAGGGCCGTCCCGGCGGCCGTGAGGAGGTGCTGTTCCGCCTCGCGAGGACGGGCGGCGTCTACGTCCCCGGCTTCTACGACGTCGAGTACCTCCCCGACGGCCGCATCGGCCGCGTCGTGCCCAAGAAGTCCGGTGTGCCGTGGCGGGTGTCCAAGCACACCGTGATGGACCTCGACGAGTGGCCGTACCCGAAGCAGCCGCTCGTCCCCCTCGCCGAGACCGTCCACGAGCGGATGTCCGTGGAGATCTTCCGCGGCTGCACCCGCGGCTGCCGGTTCTGCCAGGCCGGCATGATCACGCGCCCCGTGCGGGAGCGGAGCATCACCGGCATCGGCGAGATGGTGGACAAGGGGCTCAAGGCCACCGGTTTCGAGGAGGTCGGCCTCCTGTCGCTCTCCTCCGCGGACCACAGCGAGATCGGTGACATCGCCAAGGGCCTCGCCGACCGCTACACGGACGACAAGATCGGGCTCTCGCTGCCCTCCACCCGTGTCGACGCCTTCAACGTGGACCTGGCCAACGAGCTGACGCGCAACGGCCGCAGGTCCGGCCTCACCTTCGCCCCCGAGGGCGGCTCCGAGCGCATGCGCAAGGTCATCAACAAGATGGTCTCGGAGGAGGACCTGATCCGCACGGTCTCCACCGCCTACGGCAACGGCTGGCGCCAGGTGAAGCTGTACTTCATGTGCGGCCTGCCCACCGAGACCGACGAGGACGTCCTCCAGATCGGCGACATGGCGGTCAACGTGATCGCCAAGGGCCGTGAGGTCTCCGGGCAGAACGACATCCGCTGCACCGTCTCCATCGGCGGCTTCGTGCCCAAGCCCCACACGCCCTTCCAGTGGGCCCCGCAGCTCAGCGCCGAGGACACCGACGCCCGGCTGAAGAAGCTCCGGGACAAGATCCGCGACGACAAGAAGTACGGCCGCTCCATCGGCTTCCGCTACCACGACGGCAAGCCCGGCATCGTCGAGGGACTGCTCTCCCGCGGCGACCGCCGCGTGGGCGCCGTCATCCGCGAGGTGTACGAGTCCGGCGGCCGCTTCGACGGCTGGCGCGAGCACTTCAGCTACGACCTCTGGATGAGGAGCGCC
This sequence comes from Streptomyces sp. NPDC006296, assembly GCF_040613235.1. Taxonomy (NCBI): domain Bacteria; kingdom Bacillati; phylum Actinomycetota; class Actinomycetes; order Kitasatosporales; family Streptomycetaceae; genus Streptomyces; species Streptomyces sp. NPDC006296. The sequence continues at coordinate 12,366 of NZ_JBEXRT010000031.1, forward strand.
GAGAAGACGCTCCCCGGCTTCGGCGTGGACGTCGACTGGTACACCACCCGCGAGCGGACCTACGAGGAGGTCCTGCCCTGGGACCACCTGGACTCCGGCCTCGACAAGGACTGGCTCTGGGAGGACTGGCAGGACTCGCTCGACGAGACCGAGGTCGAGGACTGCCGCTGGACCCCCTGCTTCGACTGCGGCGTGTGCCCGCAGCTCGACCTGGACATCCAGATCGGCCCCACCGGCAAGAAGCTCCTGCCGCTGACCGTCGTCAAGTAGGACCCCGCCGCCCTCCGCGGGGCGGCAGCCGGTGACGGACGCCCGGCCCGGGAGACCCCGGGCCGGGCGTCCGTGTCTTTCCGGGTCCTTCCGGCCCGGACCGCCCGCCGCACCCGGCCGGAGCGCCGCAGGTCACCGAGGCGGGGAAACGCGGAGGGTCGGCTGCGCGTACGCTGGGTAGGACAAGGACTGTCCCCTGCGCGGCGCCCGCGCCCGAGATCTCCCCGCCCGTCGGCAACCGCCGGGCGGGGGTGAGCCGGAGCGGCACCCCGGGGCACCCCGTACTTCGTGGGCGGCACGCCGACGCGGCCGCCCCGCACCGAGGAGAAGAACCACTGGGCAAGCGACAGCCCGAAGGCCCGCCGCCCGCACCGGCGGTGCAGCGCATCCGACTGCGCTACACCAAGCGGGGCCGCCTCCGGTTCACCAGTCACCGAGACTTCCAGCGTGCCTTCGAGCGGGCGCTGCGCCGCTCCGAGGTGCCCATGGCCTACTCGGCGGGTTTCACCCCGCACCCGAAGGTGTCGTACGCCAACGCCGCCCCCACGGGCACCGGCAGTGAGGCCGAGTTCCTGGAGATCGCCCTCACCGAGGCGCGGGATCCGGCGACCCTCCGCGCACTCCTGGACGCGTCGATGCCGGACGGCCTCGACGTGATCGACGCTGTGGAGGCCCGCACCTCCGGCCTCGCCGACCGGCTCACCGCCTCCGTGTGGGAGATGCGGCTGGACGGGGTCGGCGCCGAGGAGGCGGAGAAGGCCGTCGCCGCCTTCATGGGCGCCGAGGCCGTCGAGGTCCAGCGCCGCGCCAAGAACGGCGTGCGGACCTTCGACGCCCGCGCGGCCGTCGTCGACCTCAGGGCGCTCGATCCACAGCCTGATAGGTCCGGGGACAGGCCCTGTGCGATACTGCGGCTGGTAGTGCGGCACGTGACACCTGCCGTGCGACCCGACGACGTCCTGTCCGGTCTCCGAGCCGTGGCCGACCTCACGCCGCCGGTCCCCGCAGCGGTGACCAGGCTGGCGCAGGGGCCCTTCGACGAAGAGCCCGGCACGGTGACCGACCCGCTCGCGCCCGACCGCGAGGCAGCCCCGGCCGTGGACACAGCCGATCCGGCAGCCGCCGCGGCGGCGCCGGAAGGTGCAGGTTCCGCGTAAGGCGGTCGTCGTAGCGCAGCCCTCGGACTCGGGAGCCACCTGGGTCGGGCCGCGCACCGCCCCATAAGACTTTCGCCAGGCCGTGCGCAGCACGTACGGAACCGGCGAGCCAGACATCAGCTCCCGTGCGGCGCCCGCGCCCCGGACGGCGGTATCGCGCACATCACGCGAATCGCGCCGGACCGGAACCAGGCGCGGCGCCCGGGAGCGCGACGGGAGAACCGCCCGCATGCACGAGCAGAACGAATCCGGTACCACCGGAAACTCCGCGAACGCGGAAGACAACAACGCACCCGGGGACAAGCTGCCGCCGCGCCGCAGGCGCCGCGCCGCCTCCCGCCCCGCCGGTCCGCCGTCGGGCGCGCCGGGTGCGGCCGCCACCGAGGACGTCACGCCGGCCGCGCCGGCCGCCGCCGAGGACATCGCCGAGCCCGCGGCCGAGGCCGCGCCGCCCGCGCGTCCCCGCCGCCGTGCGGTCCGCAAGGCCACCGCTCCGGCGGGTGCGCCGCAGGCCGCCGAGGTCGTGGAATCGGTCGCCGAGACCGCCCCCGCCGAGGAGGAGCCCGCGCGGACCACCGAGCCCGCGGAGACCGCCGAGGCCGCGCCGCCCGCGCGTGCGCGCCGTCGTGCGGTCCGCAAGGCGACCGCTCCGGCGGGTGCGCCGCAGGCCGCCGAGGTCGTGGAGCCGGTCGCCGAGACCGCCCCCGCCGAGGAGGAGGCCGAGGAGACCGAGGAGCCCACCGAGGCCGCCGTCGTGGAGGCCCCGGTCGAGGAGGCCCCGCGCGGTCGCCGCCGCGCCACCCGGAAGGCCACCTCTCCCGCGGGCGCGCCGCAGCAGGCCGAGGCCGTCGCGCAGGACACCGCGGTCACCGAGCCCGTGAAGGCACCCGAGCCCGCCGCGGATGCCGCCGCCGAACCCGTGGCCGCCGCCCCCCGGGGCCGCAGCCGCCGCCGTGCGTCGGCCCCTGCCGGTGCGCCCCAGGGCGCGGAGACCGCCGAGGCCCCGGCGGCGACGGCCGCCGAGCCCGTCCCCGCCGAGCAGTCCGACCGCGCCGAGGAGTCGGCCGAGGCCGCACCGCCGGCCCGGGGCCGCCGTCGCGCGTCCCGCAAGGCGACCGCGCCCGCCGGTTCCCCGCAGTCCACCGAGGAGGCGGCGGCCGAGCAGGCCGAGAGCCTTCCCGCCGCCGTCGCCGAGGAGCTGGCCACCGAGACCGAGCAGGTCGAGGAGGCCGCGCCGCGAGGCCGCCAGCGCCGTCGGGCCACCGCCGCCGCGGGCCGCCCCGAGTTCACCGGCAAGGCCGAGGAGCCGGCCCGCAGGAGCCGTCGCGCGACGCGCCCCGCCGTGGCCGTGTTCCAGGCCCCGGTCTTCGCCGAGCCGATGTTCCAGACCCCGGAGTCCGCGGCCGCCGCGGCGGCCGCCACCCCCGCGCACGACGAGCGCGAGGAGGCCGAGGAGCAGAGGACCCCGGACCGCGCGCCGCGCAGGGCCGAGGCCGTGCAGACCGGTGAGTCCGCCCCCGCCGAGTCCGAGTCCGCCCCCCAGGGCGGTTCGCGCCGCCGTCGGCGCCGCCGTGGCGAGGCCGTCGAGACCGAGCCCGCCGCCACCCCGGTCACGCTTCCGGCCGAGCCGGCCGCCGACACCGCCGAGGAAGGCCAGGAGTCCGAGACGGACGCCGAGCACGAGGGCGACGACACGGACGAGTACGGGGACCGGCCCTCGCGCCGCCGCCGCCGTGGAGGCCGTCGCCGCCGTCGCGGCGAGGCCAACGACGCGGACGACGAGCAGCAGCGCGAGGACAGCGCCGCGGACCACTCCGACGAGGAGCCGCAGCAGGCGCACGACGACGACGAGGACGACGAGCACGAGTCCTCCTCCGGATCCAGCAGCAGCCGTCGCCGCCGTCGCCGTCGCCGCCGCAGCGGGGACGCCTCCGGCGAGGACACGGCCTCGGGCACCGACGACCCGGAGCGCACGGTCGTCAAGGTCCGCGAGCCGCGCAAGAAGGACGCCGAGCGCGAGCCCGGCACCGGATTCGACGAGGTCCAGTCCATCAAGGGCTCGACCCGTATGGAGGCCAAGAAGCAGCGCCGCCGCGAGGGGCGTGAGCAGGGCCGCCGTCGCGTCCCGATCATCACCGAGGCCGAGTTCCTGGCCCGTCGCGAGGCCGTCGAGCGCGTCATGGTCGTACGCCAGAGCGGCGAGCGCACCCAGATCGGCGTCCTCGAGGACAACGTGCTCGTCGAGCACTACGTCAACAAGGAGCAGGCCACCAGCTACGTCGGCAACGTCTACCTGGGCAAGGTGCAGAACGTACTGCCGTCCATGGAGGCCGCGTTCGTCGACATCGGCAAGGGCCGCAACGCCGTCCTGTACGCGGGCGAGGTCAACTTCGAGGCGCTCGGCATGGCCCACGGGCCGCGCCGCATCGAGACCGCGCTGAAGTCCGGCCAGTCCGTCCTCGTCCAGGTGACGAAGGACCCGATCGGCCACAAGGGCGCCCGCCTGACCAGCCAGGTCTCGCTGCCCGGCCGCTACCTGGTCTACGTGCCCGAGGGCTCCATGACCGGCATCAGCCGCAAGCTGCCCGACACCGAGCGGTCCCGGCTGAAGACCATCCTCAAGAAGATCGTCCCCGAGGACGCGGGCGTCATCGTGCGCACCGCCGCCGAGGGCGCGAGCGAGGACGAGCTGCGCCGTGACGTCGAGCGGCTGCAGCAGCAGTGGGAGGAGATCCGGAAGAAGGCGAAGAACACCAGCAGCTCCAACGCGCCCACGCTGCTGTACGGCGAGCCGGACATGACCGTCCGGGTCGTCCGGGACATCTTCAACGAGGACTTCTCGAAGGTCATCGTCAGCGGTGACGACGCCTGGGAGACCATCCACGGCTACGTCTCGCACGTGGCACCGGACCTGACGGACCGTCTCTCGCGCTGGACCTCCGAGGTCGACGTCTTCGCGACGTACCGCATCGACGAGCAGCTGATGAAGGCGCTGGACCGCAAGGTCTACCTGCCCAGCGGCGGCTCGCTGGTGATCGACAAGACCGAGGCGATGGTGGTCGTCGACGTCAACACCGGCAAGTTCACCGGCCAGGGCGGCAACCTCGAGGAGACCGTCACCAAGAACAACCTGGAGGCGGCCGAGGAGATCGTGCGCCAGCTGCGGCTGCGCGACCTCGGCGGCATCGTCGTCGTCGACTTCATCGACATGGTGCTGGAGTCCAACCGGGACCTGGTCCTGCGCCGGCTCCTGGAGTGCCTGGGGCGCGACCGCACGAAGCACCAGGTCGCCGAGGTCACCTCGCTGGGCCTGGTCCAGATGACCCGCAAGCGGGTGGGCCAGGGGCTGCTGGAGTCGTTCTCCGAGACCTGCGTGCACTGCAACGGGCGCGGTGTCATCGTCCACATGGAGCAGCCCACCGCGTCCGGCGGGGGCGGCGGCAAGCGGTCCAAGAAGCGCGGCCGCGGCGCCGGGCACGAGCACGAGCACGGCCAGGAGCACCCGCACGCCGAGCAGCCGGCCGAGGCGGAGACCGAGGCCGAGGTGGCCGCCGAGGTCGCCGCCCCGGTGGCCCTGCCCGAGCCGGAGTTCGTCGCCGACGAGGAGCTGTACAGCAGCCCGGCCGAGGCCGAGGCGGCCGCCTCCCGCGGCCGTGGCCGCCGGCGCGCGACCCGCAAGGCCACGGCTCCGGCCGGTGCGCCCGCCCCGGCGGCCGAGACCGCCCCGGCGGCCGAGACCGCCCCCGCGGCCCCGGTGGCCGAGGAGAAGCCGCAGCCCGAGCCGGCCGCCGAGGCGGCACCCCCGGCCCGTGCGCGGCGCAGGGCGACCCGCAAGGCGACCGCCCCGGCGGGCTCGCCCAAGCAGGCCGACGTGACGCCCCCGGTGCAGCCGGCCGAGCCCGCGGCGGAGCCCGTCGCGGTCGAGGACCCGGTCGCCCCGGCTCCCGCCACCCCGGCGCCCGCTCCCGCCGAGGCGCCGGAGGCCGCGTCCGAGGCGCCGGAGGCCGCGGAGGAGTCCGCTGCCGCCGCGCCGCCGCGTGCCCGCCGCCGGGTGACCCGCAAGGTCACTGCTCCGGCCGGCTCGCCCACCGGAGCCGAGGAGGCGGCGGCCGTGGTCGTCGCCGGTTCCGACACGCCCGGGACCGACGGTCCCGACGCGGCGGACGAGGAGGCCCCGGTCAAGAAGGCCGCGGCGCGCAAGACGGCGAAGAAGGCCACGGCCAAGAAGGCGGCCACCAAGAAGACCGCCGCCAAGACGGTCGCGAAGAAGACCGCCGCGAAGAAGACGACGAAGAAGGCGGCGGCCAAGAAGACCGTCGCCGCCGAGCAGACGTCGCCTTCCGCGGCCGCGTCCGCGCGCACGGGGGAGAGCGAGTGAGCGAACCCCTCATGACCGCGTGACGCTCGTCCGCACGCACGTGTCCCGCTCCCGGATCCCGGGGGCGGGACACGTGCGTTGTGGCCCTCCGCCCGGGCACCGCCCGCTCATTCCTGCGACTGATATGTCTGATGTGTCATCATTCGATGCATTCGTAAGGTAGCAAGGCGAGGGGCGCGCGAACGGCGCACCCCTCAAGGAGGGCGTCGATGACGAGCACCGATCAGCAGGCCGTTCCCGCAGCCAGTCCCGTCATCGGAGAGGCCGAGATCGAGGCCGTGGTCCGCGTGATGCGCAGCGGCCGGGTCGTGCAGGGCCCCGAAGTCGCCGCCTTCGAGGAGGACTTCTCCGGACTGGTCGGCGGACGGCACTGCGTCGCGGTCAACTCCGGCACCTCCGCCCTGCACCTGCTCCTGCTCGCCCTGGGCATCGGCAGGGGCGACGAGGTGATCGTCCCCTCCTTCTCCTTCGCGGCGTCCGCGAACGCGGTACGCCTGACCGGCGCCGAGGCCGTGTTCGCCGACATCGAGCCGGGGAGCTTCGGCCTCGACCCGGCGGCGGTGGAGGCCGCGATCACCCCGCGCACCGCCGCGGTCATGCCGGTGCACCTCTACGGCCATCCGGCGGCGATGGACCGGCTGACACGGATCGCGGCCGCGCACCGGCTCGCCGTCGTCGAGGACGCCTGCCAGGCGCACGGCGCCGCCCTGGACGGCACCCCGGTCGGGGCGTTCGGCGCGGGCGGTGCCTTCAGCTTCTACCCGACCAAGAACATGCACGCCCTGGAGGGCGGCATGGTCACCACGGGCGACGCCGGACTGGCCCGCACCCTGCGCCTGCTGCGGAACCAGGGCATGGAACAGCGATACGCCAACGAGATCATCGGCGCCAACATGCGGATGACCGACGTCTCCGCCGCCGTCGGCCGCGTCCAGCTCGGCAGGCTCGGCGCATGGACCGAGCGGCGCAGGGCCAACGCGGCCCGGCTGGACGCGGCCATCACCGCCCCCGGGGTCGTGACCCCGCCGGTCGCCGAGGGCGCCCGGCACGTCTACCACCAGTACACGGTGCGCGTCCCGGGCGGCCGGGACGCCGCGAGGGCCGCACTCACCGAGGCGGGCATCGGCCACGCGGTCTACTACCCGACGCCGATCCACCGCCTGAAGCCCTACCGGGAGCCGGACCGGAAGGCGGGCCGCTGCTGGGCCCTCCCGGAGACCGAACGGGCCGCCGCCGAGGTCCTCTCCCTGCCCGTGCACCCGTCCCTGACACCGGGGGAGCTCGACCGCGTGGCCGCCGCCGTCAACGCCCTGGAGGTAACCCTGTGAACGCCGGACTGCGGGCCGGACTGATCGGCCTCGGCTCCATGGGCCGCCACCACGCCCGCGTCCTCGTCGCGCTGGAGGGCGTCACGCTGGTCGGTGTCGTCGACCCGCTGGGGGACAAGAACGGCTGGGCCCAGGGCGCTCCCGTCCTGACCGACCTGGAGGACCTCCTGGCCCTGGGCATCGACTACGCCGTCGTCGCCTGCCCGACCGGCCTGCACGAGGAGGTCGGCCTGAGACTCGCCGAGGCCGGGGTCGGCGTGCTCGTCGAGAAGCCGCTCGCGGACTCCGTCGAGGGCGCCCTGCGCCTCGTCGACGCCTTCGAGTCACGGAACCTGCCGGCGGGCGTCGGCCACATCGAACGGTGCAACCCCGCCCTGCGCTCGCTCCGCAGCCGCCTGGCGACCGGCGAACTCGGCGACGTCTACCAGGTGGTGACCCGGCGCCAGGGCCCCTACCCGCACCGCGTCGCCGACGTCGGCGTGATCAAGGACCTGGCGACCCACGACATCGACCTGACGGCCTGGATGACCGGCCGGAGCTACGTGTCCATCGCGGCCCACACCGTGTCGAAGTCGGGCCGGCCCTACGAGGACATGGTCAGCGCGGTGGGCCGGCTCTCCGACGGGACCATGGTCAACCACCTGGTCAACTGGCTGAGCCCGCTCAAGGAACGGTTCACCTCGGTCACCGGCGAGCGGGGCTGCCTCGTCGCCGACACCCTGACCGCCGACCTGACCTTCTACTCGAACGCCTCCGTCGCCACCGAGTGGGAGACCCTGCGGGCGTTCCGCGGCGTCTCGGAGGGCGACATGATCCGCTACGCGATCCCCAAGCGCGAACCCCTGCTCGTCGAGCACGAACTCTTCCGGGACGCCGTCCAGGGCCTCCCGTCCGACATCTGCACACTGCGGCAGGGACTGCGCACCGTGGAGGTCGCCGCCTCCCTGCTCGACTCGGCCCGCAGCGGCCGCACCGTGGTCTTCGAGGCGGAGGAGGCGGTGTCCCGTGGAGCCTGAACGTCCGGTCACCGGCCCCCGGCGCGGGACGGTCGTCATGCTGGTCGAGAACGGGGTGAAGGGCGACTCCCGGGTGCAGAAGGAGGCCCTGTCGGCCGCCGCGGCCGGCTGGGACGTCGTGCTCCTGGGCAAGTCCCCCGACAAGAAGGCGCGGAGCTGGCGGCTGGGCGGGGCCCGGGTGCGCCTGCTGCCCGTTCCGACGCCCCTGCACCGGCGCCGCCACGAGTACCGCCGCGCCGTGCTGCGCGCGCCGCTCGCCTACCCGCCGGGCCCCCTGGCCGAGTACCGCAAGCAGCGGATGAAGGCCTGGCGCGCCGAGCTCAACCTCCAGGTCATCGAGACGGGGCGGACCGGTTCCGCCGTCGCGCGGACCTGCCTGCTGCCGACCCGGCTGCTGTCCCGGGCCCTGCACCGCTGGGTCCGGCTGCGCGCCCGGCACACCGCCGCGCTGGAGCGCCGCCGCAAGGACATGGACGGCCCGCTCGACCGGTTCACCACGGCCTTCTGGGTCCGGGCGATGGGGGAGCGGGCCTGGCGCCGGCTCGACCCCGGCCTGTGGGACCTGGAGCTCGCCTACGGCAAGGTCATCGACGCGCTGCGGCCCGACCTCATCCACGCCAACGACTTCCGGATGCTCGGCGTGGGCGCCCGCGCCAAGCTGCGGGCCGAGGCCAGGGGCCGCACCGTGCGGCTGGTCTGGGACGCGCACGAGTTCCTGCCCGGCATCAAGCCCTGGAACCCGCACCCGCGCTGGCACGTCGCCCAGTGTGCCCACGAACGGGAGCACGCCAAGTACGCGGACGCCGTCACGACCGTGTCGGCCACCCTGGCGCGGATGCTGGCCGAGCACCACGGGCTGAACGCCCTCCCCGAGGTGGTCCTCAACGCCCCCGACGCCGAGACCCCCGCGGACGCGTCCGCCGAGCCGGTCCCCGACCTGCGGGCGCTGTGCGGGATCGGCCCGCAGGTGCCGCTGGCGGTCTACAGCGGATCCGCCGCCCCGCAGCGCGGGCTCGACATCATGGTCGAGGCGCTGCCGCAGCTCCCGGGAACCCACGTCGCGTTCGTCGTCCCGCGCGGCAACGCGCCCTACATGCAGGCGCTCAGGAAACGGGCGGTCGTGCTCGGGGTGCAGGACCGCGTCCACGTCCTGCCGTACGTGCCGCACGACCAGGTCGTCCGCCACCTGGCGGCGGCGGACGTCGGCGTCATCCCGATCCACCACTGGCCGAACCACGAGATCGCCCTGATCACCAAGTTCTTCGAGTACTCCCACGCCCGGCTGCCCCTCGTCGTCAGTGACGTCCGGACGATGGGCGCGATGGTCGCCACCACCGGGCAGGGAGAGGTCTTCACCGCCGAGGACGTCTCGGACTACGTGCGGGCGGTGTCCGCGGTGCTCGCCGACCCGGGACGCTACCGGGACGCCTACCTGCGGCCGGGCATGCTCGCGGAATGGACCTGGGAGGCCCAGGCCGCGGTCCTCGACGGGGTCTACTCCCGGCTCGTCGAGGGCGCACGCACCCCGGTGGGTGAACGCATGGCGCCGGTGGCCCCGTGACGGGGCGCCCCGACGTCACCGTGATCGTGGCCGTGTACAACACGATGCCCTACCTGACGGAGTGCCTGGACTCCCTGGTGGGACAGAGCATCGGACCGGACCGCCTCGAGGTGATCGCGGTCGACGACGGCTCCACGGACGGCAGCGCGGCCGAGCTCGACCGGTTCGCCGCACGGTACCCGGGCGTCGTGACCGTGCTGCGCCAGCCCAACTCGGGCGGCCCCGCCGCCCCGAGCAACCGCGCCCTGGACCGGGCCACCGGACGCTTCGTCCACTTCGTCGGCTCCGACGACCACCTCGGCGAGGAGGCCCTGGAGCGCCTGGTGGCCTGCGCGGACGCCCACGGCTCGGACGTCGTCGCGGGCCGGATGGTCGGCACCGGCGGACGGTACGTCCACCAGAAGCTGTACGCCGAGAACGCCCCCGACATCAGCCTGTTCGACTCGGCCCTGCCGTTCACCCTGGCCAACACCAAGCTGTTCAGGCGCGAGCTGCTGGAGCGGCACCGGCTGCGCTTCCTGGAGGACCTGCCGGTCGGCAGCGACCAGCCGTTCACCATCGAGGCCTGCCTCCGGGCCCGCAGGATCTCGGTGCTCGCCGACTACATCTGCTACTACGCCGTCAAGCGGAACGACGCGAGCAACATCACCTACCGCGCCGACCACCTGTCCCGGCTGCGGTGCACCGCCCGCATCATGGACCACGCCGCCGGACTCGTCCCGGCCGGCCCGCACCGGGACGCGCTCCTCGCACGGCACTTCGCCTGGGAGCTCTCCAAGCTCCTGCTGACGGACTTCCCCGCACTCGGCGCCGACACCCGGCAGCGGCTGTGCGCGGGGCTGTCCGTGCTGCTGGACGCGTACTACACCGACGCGCTGCGCGACGGAACGGGCGTGAAGCGCCGGGTCCGCTTCGGTCTGGCCGGACGCGGCGCCACGGCGGCCCTGAGCAGGACCATCACCGACGAGGCCGCCTCCGGGGCCCCGCCCTTCCTGCTGGAGGGAGCCCGCGCCTTCGCCGTCTACCCGGCGTTCCGGGACCCCGGGGTGGGCCTGGACGACCGGTACTACGAGGTGCTCGGCGAGACGGTGGCGGGCAGGCTGGCGGCGGCCGCCCACTTCGAGTCGGCCGACTGGGAGCAGACCGGTGCGGACCTCTGGCTCACCGTGCGGCTGCGGCTCGGGGTCGTCGGCGACGTGGGCTCGGTGACGGTCGCCCTCGCCGGGAGGGCCATGCCGCAGAGTGCGGACCGGGCGGGCGCCCGCCGGCTGCCGGCGGGGCACGGGCGCCCGCCGGCCCCGGGCGAGGTCACCACCGAGGCGACCGCCGACGGGCGCGGCACCCGGGTCAGCGCGCGCGTCCCGGTCCCCGCGTCCCCGGCCGTCCAGGGGCTACGCGTCTACGTCGACGTGGCGGGGTCGACGTACGAGATCCCCGTGCGCACCGAGGGGCGGCCCATGCCGCTGGCCCGCAGATGGGGCGAAGCCGTCCCCCACCGCGTCGCGGCGAGGCCGAACACCAAGGGCCGGCTCGTGATCACGACGGCCCCCCTGACCGAGCCCCGGAACGGACCGTTCACCGGGCTGGGGAGGCTGCTGACACCGAAGAGGAAGCGGAACCGATGAACATCTGCGTAGTGGCCCTGGGCAAGATCGGGCTCCCGCTCGCCGTGCAGTTCGCCGCCCGGGGCCACACGGTCGTCGGGGCGGACGTCGACGAGCGGGTCGTCGCCCTGGTGAACGCGGCCACCGAACCGTTCCCCGGCGAGCACGGCCTGGCCGCCCGGCTCACCGAGACGGTGGCCGCGGGCCTGCTCTCCGCAACGACGGACACCACGGCCGCGGTCGCGGCGTCCGAGGCCGTCGTGATCGTCGTACCGCTGTTCGTCGACGCCGAGGGCACCCCGGACTTCGGCTGGATGGACGCGGCGACGAAGGCCGTCGCCGCCGGGCTGCGGCCCGGCACCCTCGTCAGTTACGAGACCACCCTCCCGGTCGGCACCACCCGGGAGCGCTGGGCACCGATGCTCGCGGAGGGGTCCGGGCTCACCCCGGGACGGGACTTCGCCCTCGTCTTCTCCCCGGAACGCGTCCTGACCGGCCGGGTCTTCGCCGACCTGCGGCGCTATCCCAAGCTCGTCGGCGGCATCGACGAGGCCTCGGCGCTGCGGGGCGTCGCCTTCTACGAGACCGTGCTCGACTTCGACGAGCGCGACGACCTGCCCCGCCGCAACGGCGTCTGGAACCTCGGCACGGCGGAGGCCTCCGAGCTGGCGAAGCTCGCCGAGACCACCTACCGGGACGTCAACATCGGTCTGGCCAACCAGTTCGCCCGCTTCGCCGACCTGCACGGCATCGACGTCGAACAGGTCATCGACGCCTGCAACAGCCAGCCCTACAGCCACATCCACCGGCCGGGCATCGCCGTCGGCGGCCACTGCATCCCGGTCTACCCGCGGATGTACCTGTGGAACGACCCGCGCGCGACCGTCGTGCGGGCGGCCCGCGAGGCCAACGCCGCGATGCCCCGCTACGCCGTCGACCTGCTGGCCGCCGCCTACGGCGACCTGGAGGGCGCCGGGGTCCTCGTGCTGGGCGCCGCCTACCGGGGCGGCGTCAAGGAGACCGCGTTCTCCGGGGTCTTCGGCGTGGTCGAGGCGCTCGCGGAGCGCGGCGCTGTCGCCTTCGTGTCCGACCCCCTCTACGGGCCCGAGGAGCTGAGGGCCCAGGGCCTCGTCCCGCACGAGGACCAGACCGTCACCGCGGCGATCCTCCAGACCGACCACCCCGAGTACCGCGAGCTGTCCGCGCGGAGCCTGCCGGACGTACGCGTCCTCGTCGACGGCCGCCGCACGACGGACCCGGCCCGGTGGGAGGGAGTCCGCCGGGTGGTCATCGGCGGCTGACCCCGCGCGGACCGGCCGGGGGAGCGGGCACCGTCCCGGACGCCCCCCCCGGGGAGCGTGCGCCGGCCCTCCCCCGTCCCCTCCGGCAGGGGCGCGCCCCCGGGTCAGCCGGCGGTGCGCTCCGTGAGGGCGCCGCCGGCCTCGTCGTGCAGGGCGCCGGTCCGCGGGCACTCCCAGACACCCGGTTCGCCCGCCCGCTCGACGAGCCGGACGCCGCTGCGCCCCACCCAGCCGATCCTGCGCGCCGGCACGCCCACGACCAGGGCGAAGTCCGGGACGTCCGCGGTCACGACGGCGCCCGCCGCCACCAGGGCCCAGCGGCCGATCCGCACGGGCGCGACGCACACGGACCGCGCGCCCAGCGAGGCGCCCTCGGCCACCGTCACGCCCACGGCCTCCCAGTCGCCGCCGCGCTTCTGCCGGCCCTCCGGGCCGACCGAGCGCGGGTTGCGGTCGTTGGTGAGGACCACGGCGGGGCCGACGAAGACACCGTCACCGAGCTCGGCCGGCTCGTACACCAGGGCGTAGTTCTGCAGCTTGACGTTGTCGCCGATCCGCACGCCCGTGCCCACGTACGCCCCGCGGCCGACCACGCAGCCCGTGCCGAGTCTGGCTCCCTCGCGGATCTGGGCGAGGTCCCAGACGCTGCTGCCGTCCCCGATCTCGGCGCTCTCGTCGACCTGGGCGGTGGGCTGGAGCCTGTAGTTCACGTGCAGCACCTTTCGCGGAACGGATCGGGACAAAGCGTACGACCCCTCCGGCGGGCCCGTCCGGGTGGCGGCGGCGGCCCGAGGCCGGTTTGACCCCCCGGGACGCGCCCCGTAATCTTGACCCTCGGCGTGTTTCTGTGCGCCTACCCCCTGAGCACATCCCTCCCGGTGATCCGTCCCCGGGGGAGGCCGCTCATCCTTCCGGACTGTCGTGGGCCCCGGCCCGTGCGGGCGGCTGGCATCAGGGGATCCGTTCCGAGTGAGAGAGAGATCCGCGTGTACGCCATCGTGCGCAGCGGTGGTCGCCAGCACAAGGTTGCTGTCGGCGACATCGTTGAGGTTGACAAGATTTCCACCGCCAAGGTTGGCGACACGGTCGAGCTCTCGACCCTGCTCGTTGTCGACGGTGACGCCGTGACCAGCGACCCCTGGGTGCTGGACGGCATCAAGGTCCAGGCCGAGATCGTGGACCACCACAAGGGCGCGAAGATCGACATCCTTCGCTACAAGAACAAGACGGGTTACCGCCGTCGCCAGGGTCACCGCCAGCAGTACACGGCGATCAAGGTCACCGGTATCCCCGCGGCTGCGAAGTAAGGGACTGAGGAGACATGGCACACAAGAAGGGCGCATCGTCCACTCGGAACGGGCGCGATTCCAATGCTCAGCGGCTCGGCGTGAAGCGCTTCGGCGGTCAGGCCGTCAACGCCGGTGAGATCCTGGTCCGCCAGCGCGGCACCCACTTCCACCCGGGCACGGGCGTCGGCCGTGGCGGCGACGACACGCTGTTCGCGCTGACCGCCGGTGCGGTGGAGTTCGGTACGCACCGTGGCCGCAAGGTCGTGAACATCGTTCCCGTCGCTGCCTGATCCAGGCAACGGCTGAACGTCACAGCACCTTCCGAGGGCGGATCTCGGCTTTCCCGGTGACCGGGGAAGCGGGTCCGCCCTCGGCGCGTTACGCACAGAGACATTCCGTATTTTTCCGCTGTACCTGGAGGCCCCACCATGACCACCTTCGTGGACCGCGTCGAGCTGCATGCCGCCGCGGGTAACGGAGGCCACGGCGTGGCCTCCGTGCACCGTGAGAAGTTCAAGCCGCTGGGCGGCCCCGACGGGGGCAACGGCGGACGCGGCGGCGATGTGATCCTCGTCGTCGAGCAGTCCGTCACCACGCTGCTCGACTACCACCACCACCCTCACCGCAAGGCCACGAACGGCCAGCCCGGCGCGGGCGACAACCGGTCGGGCAAGGACGGCCAGGACCTCGTCCTGCCCGTCCCGGACGGCACCGTCGTCCTCGACAAGGCGGGCAACGTGCTCGCCGACCTCGTCGGCCAGGGCACCACCTTCGTCGCCGGCCAGGGCGGCCGCGGCGGCCTCGGCAACGCCGCGCTGGCCTCCGCCCGCCGCAAGGCGCCCGGTTTCGCGCTGCTCGGCGAGCCGGGGGAGAGCCGGGACATCGTCCTGGAGCTCAAGACCGTCGCCGACGTCGCGCTCGTCGGCTACCCGAGCGCCGGCAAGTCCTCGCTGATCTCGGTGCTCTCCGCGGCCAAGCCGAAGATCGCGGACTACCCGTTCACGACCCTCGTCCCCAACCTGGGCGTCGTCACCGCGGGCTCCACCGTCTACACCATCGCCGACGTCCCGGGGCTCATCCCGGGCGCCAGCCAGGGCAAGGGACTCGGCCTGGAGTTCCTGCGGCACGTCGAGCGCTGCTCCGTCCTGGTGCACGTGCTGGACACCGCGACGCTGGAGTCGGACCGCGACCCGCTCTCCGACCTCGACATGATCGAGGAGGAACTCCGGCTGTACGGCGGTCTGGAGGACCGCCCGCGCATCGTCGCGCTCAACAAGGTCGACATCCCGGACGGCCAGGACCTCGCCGACATGATCCGCCCCGACCTGGAGGAGCGCGGCTACCGCGTCTTCGAGGTCTCGGCCATCGCGCACAAGGGCCTCAACGACCTCAGCTACGCCCTGGCGGGGATCATCGCCGAGGCGCGGGCGAGCAAGCCGGCGGAGGAGTCGACGCGCATCGTCATCCGCCCCAAGGCCGTCGACGACGCGGGCTTCACCGTGACGGTCGAGGAGGACGGCATCTACCGCGTGCGCGGCGAGAAGCCCGAGCGCTGGATCCGGCAGACCGACTTCAACAACGACGAGGCCGTCGGCTACCTCGCCGACCGGCTCAACCGCCTCGGCGTGGAGGACGAGCTCCGCAAGGCGGGCGCCCAGGCCGGCGACGGCGTGGCCATCGGTCCCGAGGACAACGCGGTCGTCTTCGACTGGGAGCCGACCATGGCGGCCGGCGCCGAGATGCTGGGCCGGCGCGGTGAGGACCACCGCATGGAGGCGCCCCGCCCCGCCGCGCAGCGGCGCCGCGAGCGCGAGTCGGAGCGCGACGACGCACAGCGCGAGTACGACGACTTCGACCCCTTCTAGGAAGCGCCGGGAGCACCGCCCGCACGGCCGTGCGGTGCTCCCCGGCACCGCGCGGACCGGGCTGCTCCACGCGCCGGACACCGGGGCTGCACGCCGGGCCGCCCGGTGCCGCCGGGCCCCGGAGACACCGGGACGTGCCGGGCGAAGGGTGCGCCGCGGGCGCTCATGTGCAGATTGCGTCACACATCTGTGGAGTCCGGCGGCGCGGGGCGGAGCCCCGGAAGGGCCAATCTCCCTGGCCAGACGGTGAACTGCAGGTTTCCCACGGGCGAGTGGCAGTAAACGTCCGCCTTGCGAGACGGTCGCGGAGAGTGCGACCATCACACTGTTCCCCCCTGTCATCGCAAGGTAGGTCGTCTGTGTCTGTGTCTGTGCCGCATGAAGCCAAGCCCCGGACCACAGCGGTCGTGCTCGCCGGTGGGACCGGCCAACGCGTGGGCCTGTCGATCCCCAAGCAGCTGCTGAAGATCGCCGGTAAGGCCGTCATCGAGCACACGCTGACCATCTTCCAGAACGCCGACGACATCGACGACGTCATCGTGCTGATGGCGCCGGGCTTCGTGCCCGACGTGGAGAAGATCGTCGCCAAGGCCGGGCTGACCAAGGTCGTCAAGGTCATCGAGGGTGGCAGCACCCGGAACGAGACCACCGAGCGCGCCATCGAGGCCCTCGGCGAGGGCCTCGCCGAGGGTGAGGACCGCAACGTCCTCTTCCACGACGCGGTCCGCCCGCTGCTCTCGCAGCGCGTCATCACCGACTGCGTCGAAGCACTCGGCCGCTACCAGGCCGTCGACGTCGCCATCCCGTCCGCCGACACGATCATCGTGACCCGGACCCACGGCGAGGACGGCGAGTTCATCACCGACGTCCCGGACCGGTCCCGGCTGCGCCGCGGCCAGACCCCGCAGGCGTTCAAGCTCTCCACGATCCGCAAGGCGTACGAGGTCGCGGCCGGCGATCCGAACTTCCAGGCCACCGACGACTGCTCGGTCGTCCTGCGGTACCTCCCCGACGTGCCGATCTACGTGGTCGCGGGCGACGAGTACAACATGAAGGTCACCCAGCCGGTCGACGTCTTCATCACCGACAAGCTGTTCCAGCTGGCCTCCACCGCGGCGCCGCGCCAGGCCGACGAGGCCGCCTACCGCGAACTGCTCTCGGGCAAGACCCTGGTCGTCTTCGGCGGTTCGTACGGCATCGGCGCCGACATCGGCACGCTGGCCGAGCAGTACGGCGCCAAGGTGTACGCCCTGGGCCGCTCCACCACCGGCACGCACGTGGAGAACCCCGAGCACGTCGACGAGGCGCTGTCGAAGGCGTACGCCGAGACCGGCCGCATCGACTACGTCATCAACACGGCGGGCGTGCTGCGCATCGGCAAGCTGGCCGAGACGGACACCGCGACGATCCAGGAAGCGCTGAACGTCAACTACCTGGCGCCCGTGCAGATCGCCCGTGCCTCCTACAAGTACCTGGCGGAGACCCAGGGGCAGTTGCTCCTGTACACCTCCAGCAGCTACACCCGGGGCCGTGCCGAATACAGCCTCTACTCCTCCACCAAGGCTGCGATGGTGAACCTCACCCAGGCGCTGGCCGACGAATGGGCGGGCGAGGGTGTCCGGGTCAACTGCGTGAACCCGGAGCGCACCGCGACGCCCATGCGGACCAAGGCGTTCGGCCAGGAGCCTGAGGGCTCGCTGCTCTCCTCCGAGGCCGTGGCGCGCACCTCGCTCGACGTCCTCCTGTCCGCGATGACCGGCCACGTCATCGACGTGCGGCAGCAGGACCCGACCCGTGACGTCACGGAGGCCTCCGGGTTCGAGCAGGCCCTGGCCTCGGTGCTGGACCGTCAGGAAGATGTGTAATAATTCTTGACAATTGTGCTTTTCCGGGCCTCTGGAATCACCTTCGGTGATTGCAGGGGCCCGACTGCGTGAAGCCGCACCTTCACAATTCCCTCCATACGTGAAACAACCGGCACCCCCTGGAGCAGGTTCTTCGTGATTTCGACAGCCATCCGCCTGGCCCGTGTGGGCAGCCGGTCAGAACTGGCGGCAGCGATACTGATGATGCTGGGTTATCCCTGCGTCATGGTCGCCGCTCTCGTCCCCGATATCTGGTTCTTCGCGGCGGCCACGGCTGTCACGTACGTCGCGGACTGGTACCTGCACCAGCGCGGCAGCTATCTGGTCAACAGGCTGGGGAAGGTGCGGGCCGGGCTGTCCATCCGCTTCCTGCTCCGCCAGCTGATGATCATCCTGCTCCTGGCCCGTCTGGACCTCTCGCAGGAACCTCTCTTCTACGCCGCCGTCGCGTGCTTCCTCCTCTTCTACGGTCTGCAGGCTCCGCACGGCGCGCTGACGACGCTGATCCGGCTGCGCCGCTCGCTGCCGATCGTCACGCGGAACGTGGACCTGCACGCCGTCCGCATCCCGGACGGGCCGCCGCGCGCGCTGCTGCACCGGGCCAGCGAGAAGATGCTCCACCTCGACCTCCCCGCGGTGGTGGGCGTCCTGATCGCGGCGGGCACGGGTGAGGACGTCATCGGGTACGCCGGCGCCGCCCTGACCCTGCTGCTGGCCCTCGGCTACAACGCGCTGCTCGTCCCGTACCTGCGCCGGAAGCGGCAGGCGCCCTCGGCCCCCGCCGTGCTGAAGGCCCTGGACGTCTGGCTGGGCGAGTACCAGCCGACCGTGGTGCTCTACTTCTCCGGCTCCAGCGAGTCCGCCTACCAGGGCAACATGTGGCTGGACACCATGGCGGCCGTCGAGGGCCGCCCGCTGATCGTCATGCGTGAGCGGAACCTCGTGTCGCAGCTCGCGGAGACGTCCGTGCCCGTGATCTGCGTGCCGGGCGGCACCCACCTGATGAACATGAACCTCTCGACGGTCCGTGTGTGCCTGTACCCGGCCAACGTCGGCAAGAACATCCACATGCTGCGCGTCCCGACCATGAAGCACGTCTTCATCGGACACGGCGACAGCGACAAGCTGGCCAGCGTCAACCCGTACTCCAAGGTGTACGACGAGGTGTGGACGGCGGGCCGGGCGGGCCGCGACCGCTACGCCCTGGCCGACGTCGGCGTGCGCGACGAGGACATCGTCGAGGTCGGGCGGCCCCAGCTGGCGCCGATCGAGAGCTGGACCGGCACCACCCGGAACCCCGTCCCCACGGTGCTGTACGCCCCCACCTGGGAGGGCTGGGACGACAACCCCGGCAACACCTCGCTGCTGCTGGCCGGGGAGAACATCGTCCGCCGCCTGCTGGACGCGGACAGCCCGGTCCGGGTCATCTACAAGCCGCACCCCTTCACGGGCATCCGCAGCGCCAAGGCCAAGGCCGTCAACGCCAGGATCGAGGACCTGCTCGCCGCCTCGGCGCAGAAGCGCGCCGCCGACCCCCGCTGGGTCAAGGAGGCCGCCGACGCCGCTGCCGCCCACGGTGAGGCGAAGGCGGAGCTGGTCCGGATCGAGGCACGCCTGGCGGAGCTGGCGAAGCCGGGCCGCGCGGGCGGCGACGAGTCGGAGGTCTCCCGCCTCTCGCTCGCCGACCCGGCCCGCCTGGCCGAGACCGTCACCCTGCGCGCGCAGTGGAACGACGCCTACTGGCGTTCCTTCGGCTGGTGGGAGCACAAGACGGTGACCGGCGCGCAGCCCAAGCTGTACGACTGCTTCAACCAGTCCGACGCCATGGTCTCGGACATCTCCAGCGTGGTGTCCGACTTCATCGCGAGCGGCAAGCCCTACGCGGTCACGGACTCGGCCGAGCTGGGGGCGGAGGAGTTCAAGCGTCAGAACACCGCCGTGCGGGCCGCCGTCATCCTCTCCAACAGCGCCGCGGAGATCGACGCACTGCTGCGGGCCGTCGCCGACCCGTCGTCGGACCCGCTCGCCGAGGACCGCCACGAGCTGAAGACCTACCTGCTGGGCCCGGACGAGCCGACGTCCATGGAGCAGTTCAACGCCGCGGTCGCCGCGCTCGCGGCCAAGGCCGAGGTCCGCAACGCGGGCGTCGCGCAGCGGGTGGGCGGGCAGCAGCCCCCCGCGCCCCTGCCCGACGCCGAGGCGGAGTCCAGCGGTGTGGGCGACGGCACGGCCGAGATCATCGCCGAGGCCGAAGCCGCGGTCGACCCGGACGCACCGGACGCCCCCGACGCGCCGGAGACCGACGCCGGGATCGGCGCGGGGCCCACGACGGTCCGCTGACCACCGGCGTCTGGCCCGCCCCGCCGCCTCGCGCGGGCGCGGGCCGGACGCCCGCCGGTTCACCCGGAGTTCTCCGCCGCGTCGCCGCCCGGCCGATTTTCGTCCGGTACACGGCGCAACCCACAGGACGGCCCGTCCGTCTCCTCCTCGGGGAGGGGAACGTACGGGCCGTTCGGCGTGTCCGTATCGGAACCAGGCATGTGCCGTCGTTCCATCGTTTCTCCTGATAAGTGCGTTTATCTGAACCGGGGAGACATGGGCACGACCACCACGACCACCGCCGACACCGTCACCACGCCCGACGTGACCGTGATCGTCGGCGCCTACGAGGCGATGCCGTACCTGATCCGCTGTCTGGAGTCCGTGGAGGCGCAGACGCTTCCGGCCGGACGCATGGAGATCGTCGCCGTCGACGACGGGTCGACCGACGGCACGGGGGAGTACCTGGAGGAGTTCGCCGCCCGGACCGCGATCGACATGCGCGTCGTCCGCCAGGAGAACTCGGGGGGCCCCAGCGGCCCGCGCAACGTCGGCCTCGGGCTCGCCCGCGGCCGGTACGTCTTCTTCCTCGACGCGGACGACTACTTCGGCGAGGAGGCCCTGGAGCGCATGGTCGCGATGGGCGACCGGGCCGGCACCGACGTGGTCCTCGGCAAGGTGGTCGGGGTCAACCGGGGGGCGCCCAAGTCGATGTGGGCGCGGACCGAGGAGCGGGTCGACGTCCACCGTTCCAAGATCATCTACACCCTCAGTGCGCAGAAGCTCTTCCGGCGGGACCTGCTGGAGCGCATCGGCCTGCGTTTCGACGAGCGTCTCAAGACCGGCGAGGACGCCCTCTTCACGATGGAGGCGTACCTGCGCGGCGCCGGGGTCTCGGTCATCGCCGACTACACCTGCTACCACCTGGTGGGCCGCGACGACGGCAAGCACGCCACCAAGCGGGGCGGGTACGTCCCGCGCTTCGACGCGATGGAGGCCATGATGGCCCTCATCCACCGGCTGGAGCCGGCCGGGCCGAAGCGCGATCTCCTCATGGTGAGGCCCTTCACGGTCGGCATGCTCCAGCAGTTCGGCCCCGGGCTGCTGCGGCAGCCGGAGGACGAACAGCGGCACAAGATGGAGCTCGCGGCCCCGCTGATGCGGAGCTACTGGACGGGCGGGGTGGCCCGGCGGATCAAGGTCGCCGAGCGGCTGCGGCTCGCCTGCGTCGCACGCGGCCGCCTCGACCTGCTGGCCGACGTGCTGAGGTACCTCCAGTCCAAGGAGGTCCCCGACCTGGTCCCCTCGGCCAAGGGGGACAAGCTCTTCCTCGCCTACCCGCACTTCCGGGACGAGGAGGCCGGACTCCGGGACGCCGACTACCAGGTCACCGTGCCCGACTGGCGCGGCGGCGACCGGGTCAGGCGGCCCAAGCGGATGCTGAGGCCGGCGCCCGACCAGCCGTCCACCCCGCGGCGCGTCGTCCGGCGGCTGCGCAGGGAGCTCCGCGGCTGGCGCTCACGCCTGAGAACCGGATGACCCCGGACCCGGCCCGTAGCCCACTCGCCTCACCCGGAGGGGCGTTCTCGTCCCCGTCGGTGCCCGACGGCCGGGCCGCGGGGCACCCAGGGATAAACTCGCACAATATTCATGATCTCCCAAGAGATCTACATATCACCATCTGGACAGGGGCAACGTGAAGGCTCTCGTACTCTCCGGTGGGGCGGGCACCCGTCTTCGTCCCATCACGCACACGTCGGCCAAGCAGCTGGTCCCGGTGGCGAACAAGCCCGTGCTCTTCTACGGGCTGGAAGCCATCGCCGAGGCGGGCATCACCGACGTCGGCATCATCGTGGGGGACACGGCACCGGAGATCCGGGAGGCCGTCGGCGACGGATCCGCGCTGGGCATCGACGTCACCTACATCCCCCAGGACGAGCCCCGGGGCCTCGCGCACGCGGTGCTCATCGCACGCGACTTCCTGGGCGACGACGACTTCGTCATGTACCTCGGCGACAACTTCATCGTCGGAGGGATCACCGGACTGGTCGAGGAGTTCCGCGCGGACCGCCCCGACGCCCAGATCCTGCTGACCAAGGTGCCCAACCCGACCGCCTTCGGTGTCGCCGAGCTCGACGCCCAGGGGCGGGTCGCCTCCCTGGAGGAGAAGCCGAAGGAGCCGAAGAGCGATCTGGCGCTGGTCGGCGTCTACCTCTTCACCCCGGCCGTCCACGAGGCCGTACGCGCGATCGAGCCGTCCTGGCGCGGCGAGCTGGAGATCACCCACGCCATCCAGTGGCTGATCGACCAGCGGCGCGACGTCCGCTCCACCACCATCTCCGGGTACTGGAAGGACACCGGCAACGTCACCGACATGCTGGAGGTCAACCGCTCCGTCCTGGAGACGCTCCGGGGCGTCACGGAGGGGACGGTCGACGAGAGCAGTGAGATCATCGGACGGGTGCGGATCGAGGCGGGGGCCCGGGTCACCAGCAGCCGGATCGTCGGCCCGGTGATCATCGGGGCCGGCTCGGTCATCACCGACGCCTACGTCGGTCCGTTCACCTCGGTCTCGGAGAACTGCCGGATCGAGGACAGCGAGATCGAGTACTCGATCGTCCTGCGCGGCGCGTCCGTCTCCGGGGTCCGCCGCGTCGAGGCTTCGCTCATCGGCCGGGACGTCGAAGTGACCCCCGCGCCCCGCAACCCGTCCGCCCACCGGCTCGTGCTCGGTGACCACAGCAAGGTGCAGATCTCTTCATGACGACCCACATCCTGGTGACCGGCGGGGCCGGATTCATCGGCTCCCACTACGTCCGTACCGTGCTGGGCCCGCAGGGACCGGGCGACGTCGCCGTGACGGTCCTGGACAAGCTCACCTACGCGGGCAACCCGGCCAACCTCGACGAGGTCCGCGACCACCCGGGCTTCACCTTCGTACAGGGCGACATCTGCGACGCCGAACTGGTCGGCAAGCTGATGGCCGAGCACGACCAGGTGGTGCACTTCGCCGCCGAGTCGCACGTCGACCGCTCCATCGACGGCGGAGCCGAGTTCGTCCGCACGAACGTCGTGGGCACCCACACCCTGATCCACGCCGCCCACCTGGCCGGCATCACGACCTTCGTGCACATCTCGACGGACGAGGTCTACGGGTCGATCGACGAGGGCTCCTGGCCGGAGACCCACCCGCTCGAGCCCAACTCGCCGTACTCCTCGGCCAAGGCGTCCAGCGACCTCATCGCCCTCTCGTACCACCGCACCCACGGCCTCGACGTGCGGGTGACGCGCTGCTCCAACAACTACGGGCACCACCACTTCCCCGAGAAGGTCATCCCGCTCTTCGTCACCAACCTCCTGGACGGCAGGACCGTGCCGCTGTACGGCGACGGCGCCAACGTGCGCGACTGGCTGCACATCGACGACCACGTCCAGGGCATCGAGCTCGTCCGCACCAAGGGCCGTGCCGGCGAGGTCTACAACATCGGCGGCGGCACCGAGCTCTCCAACAAGGAGCTCACCGGGCTGCTCCTGGAAGCCTGCGGCGCCGACTGGGAGACCAGCGTCACCTACGTCGAGGACCGCAAGGGCCACGACCGGCGCTACTCGGTCGACTGCACCAAGATCCGCGAGGAGCTCGGCTACGAGCCCCGCACCGACTTCGCCGCCGGCCTCGCCGACACCGTCCAGTGGTACCGCGACAACCGCGCCTGGTGGGAGCCGCTGAAGGACCGGGCAGCGCTGTGAGCGCCGTCTGGCTGGTCACCGGGGCCGAAGGAATGCTGGGCCGCGACGTGCTGGCCCGGCTGGCCGGGGAGGACGTCACCGCCGTCGCCGCGGGCCGGGGCACCGTCGACATCACCGACCCCGCCTCGGTGCGCGCCGCCTTCGAGCGGCTGCGCCCGCAGGTCGTCGTCAACTGCGCCGCCTGGACCGCCGTCGACGACGCCGAGACCCAGGAGGACGCGGCCCTCCGCGTCAACGGACAGGGAGCCGCGCATCTCGCCGAGGCGTGCCGCGAGCACGGCGCCGTCCTCCTCCAGGTGTCCACCGACTACGTCTTCGCCGGCGACGCCGGGCGGCCGTACCCCGAAGAGGCGCCCACCGGACCGCGCAGCGCGTACGGCCGGACGAAACTCGCCGGGGAGCGCGCGGTCCTGGAGACCCTTCCGGACACCGGGTACGTCGTCCGGACCGCCTGGCTGTACGGCGCCGGCGGCGGGAACTTCGTCCGCACGATGATCCGGCTGGAGGGAGTCAAGGACACCCTCGACGTGGTGGACGACCAGCGCGGCCAGCCCACCTGGACGGCCGACCTGGCCGACCGGCTGGTCAGGCTCGGACAGGCCGCCCGCGCCGGCACCGCCCCCGCGGGCGTCTACCACGGCACCAGCGGCGGCGAGACGACCTGGTTCGGCCTGACCCGGGAGATCTTCGCACTGCTGGGTGCCGACCCGGAGCGGGTCCTCCCCACCACCAGCGAGGCCTTCGTACGGCCGGCTCCCCGCCCCGCGTACAGCGTGCTGGGCCACGACCGCTGGGCGGCGGCCGGGATCGAACCGGTGCGCGACTGGCAGGCGGCGCTCAAGGAGGCGTTTCCCGCCCTGCTGGCCGCCGAACGTCCCTGATCCGCGGCTCCCGGTGTCCGGGCCCTCCCCATGGGGAGGGCCCGGACACCGCCGTGGACGCGGCGCCCTCCGGCCGCCCGCACGCAGTCGGGTGGAACAGCTCCCGTACCGGGCGTTCCTGGGTTACTTTCTTCGGAAAAACCCGGCCAGTCGGTCCCTGTCGAAGGGCTGCTCCACGTGAACCGCCATGAGTTCCTCCGGTCCCTGCACCGCGTCTACCGTCCTCGCACCTACCTGGAGATCGGTGTCAACGACGGGCGGAGCCTGGCCCTTTCCCGGGTCCCCTCCGTCGCCGTCGACCCGGCGTTCCGGGTGGTGACGGACATCAGCTGCGACGTCCACCTGGTCCGGGCCACCAGCGACGACTTCTTCGCGCGCAAGGACCCGCTGCTGCACCTGCGCAACGGCCGCAACCCGTTCCGGGCCCTCGCCCGCCGGGACCCGCTGAACCTGCTGGGCGCCGATCCGAAGCTGGAGCTCTCCTTCATCGACGGCATGCACCTGTTCGAGTACGCGCTGCGTGACTTCATGAACGTCGAGCGGCACTCCCGCTGGACGAGCGTCATCGTGCTGGACGACATGCTCCCGCGGGACGTCGACGAGGCGGCACGGGACCGGCACACGAAGTTCTGGACCGGAGACGTCTACAAGGTGGCCGAGGTCCTGCGCCGCCACCGCCCCGACCTGTTCGTCGTGGAGGTGGACACCGAGCCCACCGGTGTGGTGGTCGTGCTCGGCGCCGACCCCGGCAGCACCGTCCTGAGCGACGCGTACGAGAGCATCGTCGAGGAGTACGTCGTCCCCGACCCGCAGCAGGTGCCCGAGGAGGTCCTGGTGCGCAAGAACGCCGTCCGGCCCGAGGCGTTCCTGCAGGCCGGCTTCTGGCCGGCACTCGTCCGGGCACGCAATCTGCGCCGCCCCCGGTCCGCCTTCGCCCCGCTGCGCCGGACCATGGAGGCCGCGGCCCGCTGAGCGGCGAGGTGCCCCCGGTCCCTGCCTGCGGACCGGGGGCGCACCGTGGTCAGCCGCGGGCGCGCAGCTCCTCGGCGTAGGCCAGGCAGGCCTCGTACGTGGGCAGGAGACCCTGCTCCTCCGCCTCGGCCAGCGTGGGGGCGGCCGCGTCCTTGTCGGACAGCAGCGGGGTGATGCCGTCGGGCCACTCGATGCCCAGCGCCGGGTCGAGCGGGTTGATGCCGTGCTCCCGGCCGGGCGCGTACCCCTCCGAGCAGAGGTAGACGACCGTGGCGTCGTCCGTCAGGGCCATGAAGGCGTGCCCGAGGCCCTCCGAGAGGTACACGGAGCGGTGGTCGACGTCGTCGAGCCGCACGGCCTCCCACCGCCGGTACGTCGGGGAGCCGACACGGATGTCCACGATGACGTCGAGCACCGCGCCCCGTACGCACTTCACGTACTTCGCCTGGCTCGGCGGCACATCGGCGAAGTGGACGCCGCGCAGGGTGCCCAGGCTGGAGACGGAGCAGTTGGCCTGGGCGAGCCGCAGCGGGTGCCCGACCGCCTCGGTGAGGCCGGCCCCCTGGTACCACTCGTGGAAGCTTCCGCGACTGTCCGGGAAGACCTTCGGCTCGTGGACCAGGGCGCCCGGGATGGAGAGCTGCCGCATGTTGATCACGTCCTTGTACGTGCGTGTGCGTGTGCGTGGGTGTGCGTCGGCCGCCGCGCGGCCCGGAACGGGCGGCGGTCAGCCGATGATCCGGCCGGCGAGACGCCGTACGCGCTTGCGGGCCCCGCCGGGGAGCCGGCGGGCGAGCGGGCCGCCGACCTTGCTCAGCGTGCGGCGCACCGTCGCCTTACGGCGCTTCGAGACGACCCGGCCGACCAGGTCACGGTCGGCCTCGGGCAGGCCGGCGGGCAGCTTGATCCGTCCGCGGGCGTCGACGGACACCGCGAAGAGGGGGAGCGGCGCGCCCTTGGCGCCGTCCAGCTTCACGGACAGCTGCCACGTGCCGGCCGGGACCGCCGCCAGGGCGGGCAGCGGCAGGTGGGCGCGGCCCTCCGTGGGGACCAGCGAGGAGGGGAAGACGTGGGCGGAGTCGTCCTGCGACAGCAACAGCTGGACCGCGGCCGGGCCCGTCCCGGCCGTGGTGAGCAGGTCGAGCCGGAGCTCCGGCCTGCCGCCCGGGACCAGCAGGACCGGACGACCCTCAAGCCGGGGGGCCAGCTTCTTGCCGCGGCGGGCGACGTCGAGGGTGAGGTTGCCGTGCGGATCGGTGAAGTACGGAATGACAGGCCGGGCGGCGGGGCCCAGGAGGGCGGGCAGGCACGCCTCGTCCACCCGCGGCGCACGGTCGGCGCCGAGCCGTGCCTTGCGCACCAGGCCCAGGCCGCGCAGCGGGACCCACACGTCCCAGAAGCCGCGGGAGAGCCGGCCGCGGCCCTTGACGGCGTCCGGGGACAGGCGCCCCGTGCCGTGCAGCACCACCTCGAAGACGTCGTCTCCCAGGTCCACCGTCTCTGCCGTGAACTTCGCCGGGCAGGGCCACTCGACGGCCGTCTCGCGGTTGCGCAGGGCCATCTCGGCGGAGAACCCGCCGAGGTCGTCGGTGACGTCGAGGAGTTCCCCCTCGGGCAGCAGACCCGCGGTGAGGTCGGGGTGCAGGTGGAAGCGGTCGTCGCGGCGGAGCAGCCTCAGCGGCGTCCCCTCCTCGCCGTGGACGAGGCGGCCGGTCACGGTGATCTCGATACTTCCGTCCGGCTGCCAGGCGAAGTCCTCCAGGCGGGCGGACGCCTTGACGGCCGCGGAGAACCGGGCGATCCGCAGGAGCCCCTGCCGGTCGTCGTCGCGCAGCAGGGTGGAGCGCAGCCGCTGCACCGCACCGAGCCCGTCGTGGACACCGTCGTCCATGAAGTCCTTCGCCAGGCCCTCGACGGCGTCGCACATCTCGTCGAGGAACTCGGGCGTGTACGAGAGGACGGCCGGCTCGCTGAGGCGGCCCAGCATCTCCACGCGGTAGAAGCGGCGCAGCAGGAGGTCCCGGAACTCCCCGGGCTCGGTGTTCTCCACCACCACGTCGAGGACCTCGCGGAGGTTCCCGTAGTAGCCGGACGGGACGATCCGCGCGGAGCCCGCGTTCTTCCCGTCGTCCCGCTTGGAATAGAAGTAGCAGGTGTGGTCGCCCAGGATCGAGACGACCTCGGCGGGGAAGTACGCCTGCATCATGTAGAGCTGGTCCTCGAGGCGCCGCTTCCCCTCGGGGTAGGCGATCCCGTTCTCGCGCAGGAACTCCGTGCGGAACATCTTGTGCGGGGTCAGGCTGTCGTACAGCGGGGCGTCGCGCAGCGTGCACTTCTCGCGGTTCTTCTTGAAGACGGCGTGCGGGACTCCGCGGAAGTTGCTCGCCACCTTGCCGATGACGATGTCCGAGCCGTTGCGGTGCCCCATCGCGTACAGCCGTTCCAGCGCCTCGACGCCGAGGTAGTCGTCCTGGTCGACGAATTGCACGTACTCGCCGGCGGCCTCGGCCACGCCGATATTCCGGGGCTTACCGGGCCAGCCCGAATTCGGAATGGTGATCACCCGGAAGTGGGGGTGCTCGGCCGACAGCGTCTCAAGCCGTTCCCGTGTGTCGTCCGTCGAACCGTCGTTCACGAACAGGACTTCGAACTCGTCCGCGGGCAGGGTCTGGCGCAGCAGTGAGTCGATGCACGGATCGATGTACTTGCCGGGGTTGTAAACCGGAATGACAACACTTACTTTGACTGACACGACGCGCCCCACCTTTGAGAACCCTGGACTGCAAGAAGGCGTGTGGGCCGCTTGCCGATCGAGGGCAGGGGGCCACCGTCCGCATGCACTCTAACCGCTGCCGCGATCGAACAGTTCGGACGCCGCCGGAAAAGCGGGCATCTACCGGTTGATCCGGTGCCATTCAGGGGCCTCTCACGCCGGTTCTGCATGCCCATGAGCATGACGGTACGGAGGGGATGTACGTTGACGCTCGTATCCATGACCCTTCTGCGAGTGAGCCCAGGACGTTTTGCTCCCCCGGTTGTTTCAGGAGTCATCCATCTTTACGCGGATCATCAGTTCCGGTCGTCCGCGCTGGTCACGGGGGTCGGTGGCCGAGCGCTTCGCCGGCCGTGACAACAGCCTCGGCGCCCTGCGCCTCGCGCTGGCCTCCGGCGTCGTCGTCTCGCACGCGAGTGTCCTGGGCTTCGGGGACAGCGAGTTCGGTTTCCGCTTCAGCCACGGGCAGGCCAACCTCGGCAACATGGCCGTGTACGGCTTCTTCGTGCTCTCCGGCATCCTCGTCACGCGCAGCGGCAAGCGGCTCCCACTGGGGCGCTTCCTGTGGCACCGGGCCCTGCGCCTGCTGCCCGGCCTCTGGGTCTGCCTCGCGGTGACCGCTTTCCTGGTCGCCCCGCTCCTCTACTGGAGGCAGCAGGGCGGCCTGGACGGTTTCTGGGGCCACCCCCGCGGGCCGTGGGACTACATGGCGTCCAACTGGGCCGTCGCGCCCCGGCAGAACGACGTCTCCGGTGTCGTGGCCACCGCGGGCGACGCGGGTCTCGCGCACAGCCCCAGCATCGACGCCGCGCTGTGGTCGCTGCGCTACGAGGTGCTGTGCTACCTCGGCGTCGCCGTCCTCGCCGTGACCGGCGTGCTGGCACGGGCGCGCCGGGTCGCGCTGCTGCTCGTCGGCGTACTGGGCTGGCTGATTCTCCGCGACGCGGTGCACGAGCCCTTCTGGGCCGGATTCCCGGACTCCACCTACCACCGGTCCATCGAGTTCTTCGAGGTCACGGGCAAGTTCGACCCGGACATCGTCCTCTACCTCGGCTTCGCCTTCGGTCTCGGGACGCTCATCGAGCTGTACCGCGAGCGGATCCCGGTCAGCGACGTGCTCGGCGTGGCGTCCGCGCTGGTCCTGCTCGGCAGCCTCCGCTTCGGCTACCTCTTCGTCGTCGGACTGCCCGCCTTCGCCTATCTGCTGCTGTGGCTGGCCATCCGGCTGCCGGCACCGTTCCGGCGCGTCGGCGCACGGCACGACTACTCGTACGGCATCTACATCTACGGCTTCGTGGTGCAGCAGTCCCTGGTGGCGCTGGGGCTGGCCCGCTGGGGCTTCTGGCCGTACCTCGCGATGTCGCTTGCGGGAGCGCTGGGCGCCGCGGTGCTGTCCTGGCACCTGGTCGAGCGTCCGGCGATGCGGCTCAAGGACGTCGGCTCCGCCCGCGCCCGGCGGCCCGGAACCGCCGGCTCCGCGCCCACCCGGACGCCCGGGAACAGCGGCTCCGCCTCCACCCGGCCCCCGGCCGGAGTCGGAGCGGCGCCCTCCGGATCCTCCGCGGCTGCCGGTCACCCCGGCGCCGAGGCACCGTCGGCCGTGCCGGCCCAGGCGTCCGGCGACACCGGACGTGCCGGCGGCCCCCCTGCCTGACCGGGAGGGGCCCGCCGTCGGTCGCCCCGCGGCGGGGACCGCCCCGTGTCCCGTCGGCGGCAGGGACGGCGCACGCCCCGGCCGGTGCGCGGGCCCGAGCGTCGTCCGGTCTGCTGCTCCGGTCTACTGCTCCGGGCGCAGCAGCCTGCGGACCGGGCGGCCCACCACGCGCCGTGCGCGCCGGTAGGCGGCGGGCCACGCGGCCGATCCGGCGCCGGCCTGGAGGCTGATGTCGACCGGGCGGCCCGCCTTCTTCTCCAGCTGCCCCAGCAGCAGGGCGTTCTGCGCGGACAGCTCCTCCAGCCGGCTCTGCATGAAGCTGAAGCGGCTGCTCAGCGCGTCCGGTCCGGCGTCGGTCCACGGCCGGACGGCGGGCGGCAGGGCGAGCTTGGAGACCTGGGCGTCGAAGGCCTTCCCCCGGTCGCCGTGGTGGAAGGTGTTCTCCAGGCCGTTCTTCTCCATGAAGCCGGTGAAGCGCAGGAAGCGCTCCTTGTGGCCGTTCACGAGCTCGCTGAAGTCCGCCGCCTCGTACAGCTCGGCGGGGTCGATGTTCTTGGGCGTCTCGGAGATCTTGCGGTGCGGGATGCCGAAGTAGCGGCAGAGCTCCAGGGTCCGGGAGTCACTGCACAGCACGGTGCTCGGGACGCCGGCCAGCAGCGCCGCGATGTTGCCGTGGATGCGGGAGCCGAACGAGAAGTCGAACGCCCGCAGCTCCTCGATCCAGGTGGCCGGGTCGACGTAGAGCCGGACCTTGCCCTCGCGGTACATCGGGTGGGACGGATGGGTCGGCATCGAGGTCTGCGCGCCGATCGGGTTGGCGGTTTCCCGCCAGTGCAGCAGCTGGGCCTCAAGGAGGTTCTGCCCGACGAACCGCAGATGCGGGTAGCGCTCGTGGGCCTGCCGGATGATGGCGTCGAGCCCGTGCGAACGCACGGCGCTGTGCGAGCCGTTCACCGAGATGCGGGATTCCGCGGTGAGGGACTCGGACCTCTTCTCCACCGTGAACGTCTCGCCGTGCAGGAACATCGAGGGGCAGCCGATGACCTCGACGTCCTTGAAGCCCATCTTGTTGAGGTACTGCTCGGTGAACTCGCCCCGCACGCCGATGGACGCGCTGCGGTTGAGCACCTCCGTGACGAACTCCCGGACCGTCGGCTCCATCGGCTTCAGCCGGTCGGCGTTGTACTTGAGGTCCGCCTGAGCGCCGACACCCAGGACGACGACGGGGATGCGCAGCTTCTTGATCAGCTGCGTCATCCGCTTCAGGGGGCGCTCGAAGGTCGGCCGGAACGCGTTCGCGAGCGGCACGACGAAGGCGTCGAACTCCTCGTTTATCCGGGCCGCCGCCGAAGGATCCGTACGGATGCCGTTGGAGAAGACCTCGGCCCGTGAGGTCGTCAGCAGCTTGTGCGCCGCGTCACTGAAGATCAGATTGCCCGCGTTGGTCGCGAAGACATCTCTGTGGAGGGACTGTTCGAGCGAAGCCACATCGAAGGGACTCTTGCCTGAGCGGAGGAGGATGCGCCTCTGGCGGGCCGGTTCATCTGTCACACAAAGAGGGTAGCCCGATGAACGCGCGGTGGAGATTGCGTAAATGCTCGCATTCAGTCGCATGTCGGGCAGGCGAAATCCGGTGTTCTCACGTAAGGAGGGTCGGATGTGACAGCAGCTGAGACGGCACGGTGCCCGCGGTCACCGCTCGCGTAGATTGGGAGGACGGAGCGGAACGACGTGATGTGGGGACGGACGTACGTGTCAGGGGCAAGGGAATCTCAGGGCGCGGCAGCGGCGTCCGAAGCCGCGGTCCACACCTCCGCCGCCGCCGGAGCGGGACGCAGACCCGGGGTGACCGAGGCCCGGAGGATCGTCGTCAAGGTCGGCTCCTCCTCGCTCACCACCGCGGCGGGCGGCCTGGACGCCGACCGGGTCGACGCACTCGTCGACGCGCTCGCCAAGGTCAGGAGCGGCGGGGACCGCGAGGTGGTCCTCGTCTCCAGCGGCGCCATCGCGGCGGGCCTCGCACCCCTCGGCCTGGTCCGCAGGCCCAAGGACCTGGCCCGGCAGCAGGCGGCCGCCAGCGTCGGCCAGGGCCTGCTCGTCGCCCGCTACACCGCGTCCTTCGCCCGGTACGGCGTGCGGGTCGGACAGGTGCTGCTCACCTCCGACGACACCAGCCGGCGCGCCCACTACCGCAACGCGTACAGCACGCTCGACCAGCTCCTGGAGATGGGGGCGTTCCCCGTCGTCAACGAGAACGACACCGTGGCGACGGACGAGATCCGTTTCGGGGACAACGACCGGCTCGCCGCGCTCGTCGCCCACCTCGTCCACGCCGACCTCCTGGTGCTGCTCTCCGACGTCGACGGCCTCTACGACGGGGACCCGAGCACACCGGGCACCTCCCGCATCGCCGAGGTGAGCGGTCCCGCCGACCTCGAAGGCGTCACCATCGGCAGCGCCGGAAAGGCGGGCGTCGGCACCGGGGGCATGGTCACCAAGGTCGAGGCGGCCCGCATCGCCACCGCCGCGGGCATCCCCGTCGTCCTCACCTCGGCGAGCCGGGTCGCCGACGCCCTCGCGGGGCGGGACACCGGGACGTACTTCCACCGCACCGGGCGCCGCTCGGCCGACCGGCTGCTCTGGCTGGCCCACGCCTCCACCCCGCAGGGCGCCCTCACCCTCGACGAGGGCGCCGTACGCGCCGTCGTCGAGCGCCGCACCTCCCTGCTGCCCGCCGGGATCTCCGCCGTCGAGGGCGAGTTCTCCGCCGGGGACCCGGTCGAGCTGCGGGACCCCGCCGGCCGGGCCGTCGCCCGCGGCCTCGTCAACTTCGACGCCAAGGAGATCCCCCAGCTGCTCGGCCGGTCCACCCGCGACCTCGCGCGCGAACTGGGCCCCGCCTACGAACGGGAAGTCGTACACAGGGACGATCTCGTCGTCCTCACGCCACGTTCGGGCCCCCGAAACGGCTGAAAGTCCGGCCTTCGGGCGGGACCTTCAGGAAAACCGCCCCACGCCCGGCCCCGGGCTGGTCAACTTTGTCACAGGGACACAAAAGGGGTCGGGACAGCCACACATCCACAGGAGGCCACCGGTGAGACGAGCGCGCCCGGGGGCACTGCCCCGCGGCACGGGCAGCCGTGCCCTGACCAGCGTCGGGGCGGGATCCGACGCCGTCGGCACGCCCGCGGACCAGACCCCGGACCCGAGACGCGTGGTGACGGACGAGGAGCTGACCCGCTCCAAGTTGTGGCACATCACCCTCAGCGTCTCCGGCGGCGAGACACCCCTGAAGGAGGTCAGGCGCGGGCTGGAACAGCTGGCGCACGACCACCCCTTCCTGCTCACCAGCAGGTACGCCAACGACCACGCGGAGATCCGCTACTGGGAGGAGGCCCGGGACCTGCACGACGCCGCTGCGGTCGCCCTGCGGCTGTGGGGTGAGCACCGCTCCAGCGCGCAGCTCCCGCCCTGGGAGATCGTCGGCCTGGAGGTCATCGACCGGGAGACCTACCACCTGCGCGTCGCCGAGGGCTACGGCCCCCCGCCGGCCGCCCCCGTGGGAGTCCACCCGTACTGAGCTGACCATCCTGTCCATGCGGCCGGGGGCCGGGGGAGTGCTGCCGGCCGGGGCGGGCTGTGCCCGGGGCCGGGCCGGGTCCGCGGCGGAGCTTCGGGCCGGGTCGGGGTCGGAGGAGAGCTGACGGCCGGGGCGGCTGTGCCCGGGATCGGGCCGGTTCCACGGCGGAGCTTCGGGTCGGGTCCGGGGCGGGGGAGAGATGCCGGCCGAGGACCGGGGAGCCCGGCTGTGGGGCGCGGGCGGGGAGCTCCGGTCCGCTTACGGGCGCGCGCTCGCGGCTCGTGCGGGGCCCGCGCCTGGCGTCTGTCTCGGTGGTGCGCGCCTCGATGAGCGTGCACCGGGTTGGGCCTGTGTGGGCGTGCGGCTTCTCCGTATCGGTGGGCGGGAGGCGCGATGGGTGCGCGGGTCGGTGGATGCGCGTCCCGGTCGGCGCGTGCCGAGGGTGCGTGCTTCGGTGGGTGTGCGCCTCCGTCGTTTCGCCGGGCGGATGCCGGACGGCCGGGCGGATGCCGTGCGGATACCGGGCGGGGGGACGGTGCCACGGTCGCGGGGCCGGGCGTTCCGGACGGGGTGCGAGGGGAGCGGGGCCGGGCGGCGCGCCAGCCCGGGACGGTGACGGCCGGGCGGTCCCGACCCGGTCAAAGGGCGGCGAAGCCCCCGTCCCGCGTCACGGGTGTCTCGTATCACGGGATACGTGAGGGATGCCCGCAGTGGGCGCACTACCCTGCGGGCATGACCACGCTTTCGCCGTACGACAACATGTCCCCGGTCGCCCAGGCCGCCTACCGGGCACGCGCCGCCGCCGACGACATCGCGCCGCTCCCGCGTGCGGCGAAGGACGACGCCCTGCTGGCGATCGCGGACGCGCTCGAAGTGCGCACCGGCGAGATCGTCGAGGCGAACGCCGAGGACGTCGCGAAGGCCCGGGAGGCCGGGACCAGCGAGTCGATCGTCGACCGTCTCACCCTGACGCCGGAGCGGATCCGTGCGATCGCCGCGGACGCGCGCCACGTGGCCGCGCTGCCCGACCCGGTCGGTGAAGTGGTCCGGGGCTCGACCCTCCCCAACGGCATCGACCTGCGCCAGGTGCGGGTGCCGCTCGGCGTCGTCGGCATCATCTACGAGGCCCGGCCCAACGTGACCGTCGACGCGGCCGCGCTCTGCCTGAAGTCCGGCAACGCGGTGCTGCTGCGCGGATCGTCGTCGGCGTACGCCTCCAACACCGCACTCGTCCGGGTGGTCCGCGACGCGGTGGGCGGTTCGGGCCTCCCCGCGGACGCGGTGCAGCTCGTCCCGGGCGAGAGCCGCGACTCGGTGCGCGAACTGATGCGGGCCCGCGGCCTCGTCGACGTACTCATCCCGCGCGGCGGCGCCTCCCTGATCCGGACCGTGGTGGAGGAGTCGACGGTCCCGGTCATCGAGACCGGCACCGGCAACTGCCACGTGTACGTCGACGCGCAAACCGACCTGACCATGGCCGTCGAGATCCTGCTCAACTCCAAGGCGCAGCGCCCGAGCGTGTGCAACGCCGCCGAGACCCTCCTGGTGCACAAGGACATCGCGGCGGAGTTCCTTCCCCTGGCCCTGGACGCGCTGGCCGAGGCCGGCGTCACCGTGCACGGAGACGAGCGGGTGCTGGCGTACGCCGAGGGGTCCAAGGCCACCGTCGTGGCGGCGACCCCGGAGGACTGGGAGACCGAGTACCTCTCGTACGACATCGCCGCGGCGGTCGTGGAATCCCTGGAGTCCGCGGTGGCGCACATCCGGCTCTGGTCCTCCGGCCACACCGAGGCGATCGTGACCACCTCGCAGGCGGCGGCTCGCCGGTTCACCCAGTTGGTGGATTCCACGACGGTCGCCGTGAACGCGTCCACCCGCTTCACGGACGGCAGCCAGTTCGGGTTCGGCGCCGAGATCGGCATCTCCACGCAGAAGCTGCACGCCCGCGGGCCGATGGGGCTGCCCGAGCTGACGTCCACGAAGTACATCGTCACCGGTGACGGCCACATCCGCTGACCGGACGACTGCGGCAGGGCGGGGGAATCGGCGGGTCGGGCGACTTTGCGGGCTCCCTGCCCAAAACACCCCACCGGGGCTACGCTGAAACCGTGCCGGAAGACGTGGGGGGCAGGCCGTTCCCGGACGGCTGGGAGCCCGACGACGACCGCGGGGGCGCGGACGAGGACTTCGCCGCCGTGGTCTTCGACGAGGACTTCGTCCGGTCCGCCCCGATCCACGAACCCACCGCGGTCGAGCGTCTGCTGGCCGCCGCACAGGCCCGCGCCGAGGCGGAGGCCTCCCGGTCGCGTCGGAGAGGCAGGGCCCGGGACGACGATCCCTACGAGGACGGGTACGGCCCCGACGGCGTGTACGGCCGCGGCAGGGCCCATGGCGGCTCCTACGACCCGGATGACCCGGACGCCGCCCGTGAGGACGAGGACGGCCCCTACGGACGCCACGGCGGTTCGCTGCGCCCTTACCGGGGCTCGGCCCGCTGGCACCGACCGGTCGCCTGGCTGCTCGCCCTGCTCATGGGCGTCGGGATGGTGGCGCTCGCCTTCAGCGCCGTGTACCGGGGCGCGGCGGCCGACCGACAGGACCAGGTGCCGCCGCCGGCCACCAGCGGAGTCGGCGATCCGAGCGGGGATCCGTCCGTCTCGGCCGACCACTCCCAGCCCGCGGTGTCCGCTGTCCCCCGGACCCCGTGAGCGCTCCCTGACCGCTTTCCCGGGCGCCCTCCGTGCCGCACGCCTCCCTTCGGCCGGGCTTCCTGTTGCGGGTCTTCCTGCTGCCTGTATCCATGCCGCCCTCTCCATGCCGCGCGCCCCCCTTCCCTCCGTCGGTCTTCCTGCCGCCCTCCGTGCCGCCGGCCTTCGCTGCCTGACTCCTGGCGGTGCTCCCCGTGCCGCGCGACTTTCCTTCCGCCGGTCTGCCCGGCGCCCTCCGTGCCGCGCGCTCTCCCTTCCGTCGGTCTCCCCGGCGTCCTGCGTGCCGCCGGCCCGTGCTGCCTGTCTCCCTGCTGCTCCCCGTGCCGCGGGCCCCGCGCTGCCCGTCCTCCCGGCCGCCCTCCCGGCCGCGCTCCACCTGCGCTCCGACCTGCGGGGCGTTTACCTTGATGAGGATCGACCCAATCTGAAGGTAAGACCGTGTGACCCCTCCTCCCTGTCCCCGTCCCCGGGGAGCGAGTCAGCACCTGCCTCACTGCCGAAACTGTCGAACCCGTGACGGACAGGTCCGCCCGGTGCCATGGGGCCGAGGTGGATCCCAGCGCCGGCCCAGCCGGTGGCGCGGAGATCGGGAGTAGTCATGACAGGCCGCGGAGAACCGCCGGAAGGGCCGCCCGACAACCCGGGGGGCGAGGACGAGTACCGCTCACTCGTCTTCGACGAGTCGTTCATCCGCGCTGCCCGGCTCCAGGAGTTCTCCGCGAAGGAGCGCATGGGTCACCACGCGCGCGCCGTACGCTCCCTCCCCGGCCGGGTGCCCCGCAGGCACCGGTCGCGGGCCGGTATCACTCTCGTCGTGCTGATCGCGCTGGCCTTCGCGACCGCCGTGTACCTGGGGTTCCGCAATCCCTACCCGACGTCCGTCGGCAGACAGGCGGAGCCGCTCCAGGCCACCGTGGTCCCGCTGGCTCCCCAGGGGCGCGTGCCCGGAGGAACCGCGGAGTCGCTCGTAGCCGACGGCCCGGCCGCCGGCTACGCCACCGGGGCCTCGGGCATCAACCTGCCGACGGTCCGGCGCACCCAGAACTTCTCGGACAGCCAGGTGACCATGGCCCTCACGACGGCCAAGGACTACCTGGTGAATTCCTCCCTCGACCCCGATGTCCTCACCGGCGGGGTGGTCCGGCCGGTCGGACGGCTCCTCGACCCCGACCAGACGGCGCAGTTCGACAGGAGTGTGGACTCACCGGCCGCCGACGGTGAGCACAGCGCCACCGGCTGGCTGGTGCGCTTCGACCCGGCCGAGGTGGAACTGGCCGCCCCCGACATCAGGGTCCACGGCAGCCTCACCTACCGGGAGGCAGGGGCGGACGTCCTGGAAGTGGTGTCCGACCACACCTTCACCTACACCCTGCGGCGCCCCGTGTCCGGCCCCCACCGGGCCGACGGAGACTCCCTCTTCACCGTGCGCCGCGTGCTGCATTTCCTGCTCGACCGGGAAGACATCCGGCTGCACCGGCTGGAGGTCCGCAACGCCTATGTCCAGGCCGGCCCGCAGTCCTGCTCGGCCCCGACCGCGGAAGCCCTGCACCCACTGCTCGCGGGCGAGCGGGCGGACCCCCGCGGCCCCACGGGCACCGACCCCTATGCCACCGGTGCGCCGACCACGGCGCTGTGCGGCACCCTGGCCGTCACGCCCCCGGCGCGGTCCCCTCCTCCGGGCCCGGACGCCGCCACGTCCCCTCTGAGCCGTCCGTAGCACCCGGGTCCCCCTTGCCGTCCTTGCCGGCGCCGCCGGGGTTCCCGCCGCCCGCGCCGGTGAACCTGTCCCGGAGCTTGCCTCCCAGATCGCCCGCGCCGCCCGCGATGTCACCGACGAGCTTCATCAGCGGGTCCTTGCTGGTGCGCACCGTGTCCGCGTAGTGCGCCGCGGACTCGCGGAACGAGTCCGTCACCGAGGTGTTCTTGTCCTCGTCGCGCTTGGGGTAGTGGCCGTCCATGATGCGCTGGAAGTCCCTGCTCTCCGACCACTTCTTCAGCTCGGAGGCCCGGACCGTGGTGAACGGATGCGTCCGGGGCAGCACATTGAGGATCTTGAGCACGGAGTCGCGGAGGTCGCCGCTCTTCTCGTACTCGTCGGCCTGCGCCAGGAAGGCGTCCACGTTCATCTCGTGCAGATGATTGCCGCCGGCGATCTTCATCAGCCCGCGCATCGAGGCTTGCAGATCCTGCCCCACCAGGAGACCGGCCCGGTCCGCGGACAGCTCCGACTTACGGAACCACTCGCGCAGCGCGGTGACGATCGCCATGATCGCGACGTTGCCGAGCGGGATCCACGCCACCTTGAGAGCGAGGTTGGTGAGGAACAGCAATATCGTGCGGTACACCGAATGACCGGAGAGGGCGTGACCCACCTCGTGGCCCACGACGGCCCGCATCTCCTCCTCGTCGAGCAGCTCCACCAGCCCGGTGGTCACGACGATGATCGGCTCGTCGAGGCCGATGCACATGGCGTTCGGCTGCGGGTTCTGCGTCACGTACATCGGAGGGACCTTCTGGAGGTCCAGGATGTAACAAGCGTCCCGCAGCATGTCGTTCAGGTGAGCGAACTGGGCATCGCTCACCCGCACGGAGTCCGACAGGAACAGCAGCCGCAGACTCCGCTCGGGCAGCAGGCCGCTGAGCGCCTTGAAGACCGTGTCGAAACCGCTCAGCTTGCGCAGGGCCACCAGGGCGGAGCGGTCCGCCGGATGCTCGTAGGCCCGCGAGGAGATGTCCGGGAATCGCCTGCGGTGCCTGCTCGGCACGCTCTCGTGACTGGTGTCGGTCATGGATGCCCCCTGTTCGTACGAGACGTTGCTCGTCCCCCTGACAGAAGCCAGCGTAGGCGCTGGCGCTACGGTGTGCGGGGGGCTGTGGATAACTTTGAGGAGCGCCCGGAATGCCGCACACCGCCGTCATGCTCGCCGCCGTGTCCGAGGACCAGGGACCGGGCGACACGCTTCGCATCGTGCTGCTCGTCTCGCTCGTCGGAGCCGCCCTGCTCGCCTGGTTCCTGCTGCGCGGATACCGCAACGACGACGACAACGACTGAGTCGGCGTGAGCGTGCCCGTGGCGCCCGCATACGATGTGCGCGACGTCTCCCTCCTGATTCCCGATGGATAGGTCCTGCAGAAGATGAGCCTCTCGAGCACCGCGCACCAGCTGGTCACCCTCGCCTCCGAAGGCGAGCAGGGTGGTAACCACGAAAGCCTCAGCCCGTACCTCACCGGTGGCGGTGCGCTCCTCGCGCTGCTGGTCCTGCTGTGGATCACGACGCGTTTCAACCGGGACCGCTGAGTCCGAGGCGAACAGGCGAACAGCTGTACCAGTAGGGTCTGCACGCATGGGAGAGCAGGAAGTGCCTACCGGCAGCGGCAAGCGCCGCCTCGGCGTGATGGGCGGGACGTTCGACCCGATCCACCACGGACACCTGGTGGCGGCCAGCGAAGTGGCCGCCCACTTCCACCTGGACGAGGTCGTCTTCGTCCCGACCGGGCAGCCCTGGCAGAAGAGCCACAAGCAGGTGTCACCGGCCGAGGACCGTTACCTGATGACGGTCATCGCGACGGCGTCCAACCCGCAGTTCTCGGTCAGCCGCAGCGACATCGACCGCGGCGGGCCGACGTACACCATCGACACGCTGCGGGACCTGCGCACGGCCCACGGCGACGCGGACCTCTTCTTCATCACCGGGGCCGACGCCCTGTCCCAGATCCTGACGTGGCGCGACGCCGAGGAACTCTTCTCGCTCGCCCACTTCATCGGTGTGACCCGGCCGGGTCACCTGCTCACGGACGACGGCCTGCCCAAGGGCGGGGTCTCGCTGGTGGAGGTGCCCGCACTGGCGATCTCGTCCACGGACTGCCGCGCCCGGGTCGCCCAGGGGGAGCCGGTCTGGTACCTGGTCCCGGACGGCGTCGTCCGCTACATCGACAAGCGCCAGCTGTACCGCGGCGAATGAGCCACGGAGAGGGGCACCTGTGAACGACCGACAGAACCCGTACGACCCGTACCAGCAGCCCCAGATCATCGGCTACGACGAGTACGGGCAGCCGGTCTACCAGCAGCA
The DNA here is from genome assembly GCF_040613235.1 of Streptomyces sp. NPDC006296. Lineage (NCBI taxonomy): Bacteria > Bacillati > Actinomycetota > Actinomycetes > Kitasatosporales > Streptomycetaceae > Streptomyces > Streptomyces sp. NPDC006296. The sequence goes on from NZ_JBEXRT010000031.1 coordinate 52,704, forward strand.
GGGACAGCAGCAGGGGCAGCAGCACTACGACCCGTACGCGCAGCAGCAGCAGCAACAGCAGCCGCAGCAGGATCAGCAGAGCGGGCACCCGCAGCAGGGCTACGGCTACGGCTACGACGCGTACGGACAGCCGGTCTACCAGCAGCAGGGACAGCAGCACTACGACCCGTACGCCCAGCAGCAGGCCCAGCCCCAGCAGCAGGTCCACCCCTCGCAGCCCCCGCAGGCCCAGCCCCCGCAGCAGGGATACGGGTACGGCGACGGCTACGGGGCGTACGGCTACGACACGGGCCGGCAGCCCGCCGTGGACGACTCCACCCAGCAGTGGGCTGCCACCCCGGCTCCCGCGGCCGCGCCGCCACCACCGCCGTCTTCGCCTGCGCCGGAGCCGGAGCGGCAGCGCGAACCCGAACCGGCAGCCGAGGCCGCCGTCCCCGGGCAGCGCCGTGCCGAGGGCGAGCCGGGCACCGAGCAGTTCGCCTTCATCGAGGAGCCGGACGAAGAGTCCGAAGACGTCATCGACTGGCTCAAGTTCACCGAGAGCCGCAGCGAGCGGCGCGAGGAAGCGCGACGGCGCGGGCACAACCGGATGATCGCGCTGATAGTCGTCGCCGCCCTGGTGGTCGTCGGCGGAGCGGGCTACCTCTGGTTCGCCGGGAAGATCCCCGGAGTCTCGGGCGGCGGCGAACAGAACACCACGGCGACGGGCCCGCAGAAGCGCGACGTGATCGTCGTCCATCTGCACAACACCAAGAAGGGCGGCACCTCCACGGCGCTGCTCGTGGACAACGTCACCACCGGACAGGGCACCACCGTCCTGCTCCCCAACTCGCTGGCCGTGGCCGGGGAGGACGGGGCCACCACCACGCTCGGCACCTCGGTCGACGACGACGGGTCCACCGGCACCCGTGAGGCGATCGACACCCTGCTCGGCACCAGCATCAGCGGCACCTGGCGTCTCGACACCCCGTACCTGGAGAACCTCGTCGAACTCGTGGGCAACATCGAGGTCGACACCGACACGGCCGTGCCCGACGCCAAGAAGGGCGCCGCGCCGCTGGTGGAGCAGGGGGAGGGGCAGACGCTGAGCGGTCCGATGGCCGTCGCGTACGCCACCTACCGGGGGGCGGACGAGCCGGAGGCCAAGCAGCTCATGCGCTTCGGCCAGGTCATGCGCAGTGTGCTGCGCAAGCTGTCCGAGGACCCGAAGGCCGCGACCGTCACCATCGAGACGCTCGCCCAGATCCTCGACCCGTCCCTGCCGGAGCAGGACCTGGGCGCCTCGCTGGCGAAGCTCGCCGGGCACGCCAAGGTCGGCGACTACAAGACGGAGCTGCTCCCGGTCCAGAGTGACGGAACCCTCACGGAGTCGGCCGTCGCGAGCGTCGTCAAGGACGTCCTGGGCGGCAAGGTGAAGGCCCCCGAGCAGGGTGCGGCGGTCCGCGTCGGCATCAAGAACGCCACCGGGAACACCAAGGGCACCGAGCGTGCCAGGGTCCAGCTCGTCAACGGCGGCTACGCCTTCGTCGACAGCGGCACGGCGGGCGCCGCGACCTCCTCCGAGGTGGTCTACGGGGCCGCCGAGGACAAGGCGAAGGCGGTCGAGGTCGCCAAGACCCTCGGGCTGCCGGAGAGCTCGGTCGGGAAGGGCGAGCCCGCGGCGAACGCGGACGTGTCCGTCGTCCTCGGGCAGGACTACGAGATCCCCGGGCAGACGTCGTAAGGGCTGTCGGCGGTCCGTGAGACCCTAGGGGTTGATCTGACCGCCGACGAAAGCCTGCATGTGACCGCCACGGACCGCTCCATCGAGCTCATCAACGCCGCCGCCCAGGCGGCCGCCGACCGGCTCGCGCACGACATCATCGCCTACGACGTCAGCGATGTGCTGTCGATCACCGACGCCTTCCTGCTGGCCTCGGCTCCCAACGACCGCCAGGTCAAGTCGATCGTCGACGAGATCGAGGAGCGGCTGCAGAAGGAGCTCGGCGCCAAGCCGGTGCGCCGCGAGGGCGACCGCGACGCCCGCTGGATCCTGCTCGACTACGTCGACATCGTGATCCACGTCCAGCACAGCGAGGAGCGCGTGTTCTACGCGCTGGAGCGCCTGTGGAAGGACTGCCCCGAGATCGCCCTCCCCGAGGACGCGGTCAAGACCCGGGGCAAGGCCGAGGAGCACGCCCAGCTCAACGGCGGCACGGAAGGTGACCAGAGCTGAACACCGGCGGGAGCGGCAGGGGCCGCAAGATCGTCCTCTGGCGGCACGGCCAGACGGCGTGGAATCTGGAGCGACGCTTCCAGGGCTCCACGGACATCGAGCTGACCGAGGCCGGTTCCGGACAGGCCCGCCGTGCGGCCCGGCTGCTCGCGTCGCTGAAACCGGACGCGATCGTGGCCTCCGACCTGCGGCGGGCCGCGGCCACCGCCGCCGAGCTCGCCGCAGTCACCGGCCTCTCCGTCGCCCACGACTCCGCGCTGCGCGAGACGTACGCGGGTGCCTGGCAGGGCCTCACCCACGAGGAGATCGTCGGGCAGTACGCCGAGCAGTACGCCGCGTGGAAGCGCGGTGAGCCGGTCCGCAGGGGTGGCGGCGAGCTGGAGACCGAGGTCGCCGACCGGGCCGCTCCCGTGGTGCTGGAGCACGCCGGCAAGCTGCCCGACGCGGGCACGCTCGTCGTCGTGAGCCACGGCGGCACCATCCGGACCACCATCGGCCGTCTGCTCGGACTCGAGTCCCACCACTGGGAAGGGCTCGGCGGCCTGTCCAACTGCTGCTGGTCGGTGCTGGGCGAGGGTGCGCGTGGCTGGCGCCTGCTCGAACACAACGCCGGCACACTCCCCGAACCGGTGCTCGGGGACGACGATTAGCGGGCGCCCGGAGGCTCTCTCCGGGCGGCGGCGGCCGGATTTCACTTTCCGGCTCGTCGCAGGCTAAAGTTCTTCTTGTTCGCAGCGCGGAAACGCAGGGAAACACCGCGGACAGCGGGGCTATAGCTCAGTTGGTAGAGCGCCTGCATGGCATGCAGGAGGTCAGGAGTTCAATTCTCCTTAGCTCCACAGTGAAGATCCCGTCCCCGGCAGGGGGCGGGATTTTTTTTGATCATCCGGAACCGCGCCCGTGACGCGCGCCGGACGCGCCTCAACTGCCCCGGCCCGCGCGGGACAAGGGCCGAAGGGGGTCTTCCGGTGCCGTCTTCGCAGGTACGTGGCCCGGCCCGGTGCGCCTCCTTCCGGACAAAGGCGGTCGTCGGGGCGTTCGTCGGGCTGACCCTGTTGCGGCGCCATGGCAGAATCGGAGCGCCGGAGGGGGCGACGGACCGATCGGGAGGGAGCGCGATGCCTGCGAGCCGCGTACGGGCCCCGGGTCCGTCCCTTGCACCCACCGCGACCCACCGCACCACCACCTTCCGTTCCGTCGCGCCCGGCCTCTCCGGTGTCTCGCCCGGCGATGTCCTCGCGCGCACGGCCTGCGGCCACCCCCGGAGCTGACCGGATGGGTGCACACAGGCGGAAATGCGACTGGTGCGGCAGTGGTACGCCCATCGTCAGGGACATGGACCCCGTCAACACGGAGTTCCAGTACTGGTGTGAGGAGTGCGCACAGGCGCTGATCATAAAAGGCGATCCCATCGAGACGTACCGGGAGCTCGAGGGGGAGCCCATCTACGGTCGGCTCCTGGAGGAGCACTGCACCCTCAAGCGGTTCTACTCCTTCGCCACCGCCTGACGGCGCCCGCCCGGATCCGCCCGCCCGCGGCCGGAGCGACCGCCGGGCGGAGCGACCGCCGGGCGGAGCTTCACCCTCCGCTCCTGCCGGGGCGGACCGGAGCTTCGGTCGCCGCCCGCACCGGGGCGGAGTGGAAACGATTTTTGATGGGCCGCTGGGACCGTGTAATGTTCTCGATGTCGCCAGGGAAACCGGGCGGAAAACAGCACGGGGCTATAGCTCAGTTGGTAGAGCGCCTGCATGGCATGCAGGAGGTCAGGAGTTCAATTCTCCTTAGCTCCACAGTGAAGAAGCGGGTCATCCGGATCGGATGGCCCGCTTCTTGTCGTGTGCGTCACCTCCGGGCCGGCGGGCCGCGCCCACTGCCCGTTCGCCCGGTCAGGGGCGGTGTACGCGCAGTGACCTCCGCGGTGGCGCGGTCGTTCCCGAGGTCCCGCCGCCGCTGTGCCCGTCACGGCCGGAGTGACGCGGTCCGCACGGTGTCCGGGGAGAGCGTGCGCCGGGCCGGGCACCGGGCCCGTGCGGTACCCTGACGCCATGCGTGCCGTACGCCTTCTGCTGAGCGAGCCGCGCTGATCACTCCCGACCGGTGAGGATGCCTGGTCGGACCCGGCGCGGCGTCCCCTCCTGTGCGAGGGGATTTTTCGTTTCCGTAGACGTGTGTCCGTAGACGTGGGCGCCGGCAGATGACGATCGATGGAGCTTTGAGGATCATGAGCGAGACGAATTCCGCGACCGAGGTGGCCGCGCCGCACCGCTACACGGCGGCGATGGCTGCCGACATCGAGGCACGCTGGCAGGACTTCTGGGACGCCCGGGGCACGTACGAGGCACCCAACCCGGCTGGCGACCTGGCGGACGACTCGGGGCTGGCCGCCAAGCCGAAGCGCTTCATCATGGACATGTTCCCCTACCCCTCGGGGGCCGGTCTGCACGTCGGCCACCCCCTGGGCTACATCGCCACCGACGTCTACGCCCGCCACCAGCGGATGACCGGGCACAACGTCCTGCACACCCTGGGCTTCGACGCGTTCGGCCTGCCGGCCGAGCAGTACGCCGTCCAGACGGGCACCCACCCGCGCGCCTCCACCGAGGCCAACATGGAGAACATGAAGGTCCAGCTGCGACGGCTGGGCCTGGGCCACGACAAGCGCCGCTCCTTCGCGACGATCGACGCGGAGTACTACAAGTGGACCCAGTGGATCTTCCTGCAGATCTTCAACTCGTGGTACGACACCGAGGCCGACCGGGCCCGTCCGATCGCCGACCTGGTCGCCCAGTTCGAGAGCGGTGAGCGCCCGGTCCCCGGCGACCGTGAGTGGAGCACGCTGAGCGCGGCCGACCGCGCCGACCTCCTGGGGCAGTACCGCCTGGCGTACGCCTCGGACGCGCCCGTCAACTGGGCGCCCGGCCTGGGCACCGTGCTGGCCAACGAGGAAGTGACGGCCGACGGCCGCTCCGAGCGCGGCAACTTCCCGGTCTTCAAGGCCAAGCTGCGCCAGTGGAACATGCGCATCACGGCCTACGCGGACCGGTTGCTCGACGATCTGGACGGCCTGGACTGGCCCGAGGCGATCAAGCTGCAGCAGCGCAACTGGATCGGTCGTTCCGAGGGTGCGCGCGTCGACTTCCCCGTCGACGGCGCGGGGGACATCACCGTCTTCACGACCCGTCAGGACACCCTGTTCGGTGCGACCTACATGGTGCTGGCGCCCGAGCACGAACTGGTCGAGCGGATCATCCCGGCCGCCTGGCCCGAGGGCACCCACCCGGTCTGGACCGGCGGCCACCCGAATCCGGCCGAGGCCGTCACCGCGTACCGCAAGCAGGCCGCGGCCAAGTCCGACGTGGAGCGGCAGGCCGAGGCCAAGGACAAGACCGGCGTCTTCACGGGTGCCTACGCGACCAACCCCGTCAGCGGCGAGCAGGTCCCCGTCTTCATCGCCGACTACGTCCTGATGGGCTACGGCACCGGCGCGATCATGGCGGTCCCGGCGCACGACGGGCGCGACTTCGCCTTCGCGCGCGCCTTCGAGCTGCCGATGCGCTGCGTCGTCGAGCCCTCGGACGACCGTGGCCTGGACACGGCGACGTGGGAGGACGCGTTCGCCTCGTACGAGGCGAAGCTCGTCAACTCGTCCAACGACGAGATCTCGCTGGACGGTCTGGGCGTCGTCGAAGCCAAGGCGAAGATCACCCAGTGGCTGCAGGACCGGGGCGTCGGTGAGGGCACCGTCAACTTCCGGCTGCGCGACTGGCTGTTCAGCCGCCAGCGCTACTGGGGCGAGCCCTTCCCCATCGTGTACGACGAGGAGGGCATCGCCCACCCGCTGCCCGAGTCGATGCTGCCGCTGGAACTGCCCGAGGTCGAGGACTACGCGCCGCGGACCTTCGACCCGGAGGACGCCGACACCCAGCCCGAGACCCCGCTGTCCCGGAACGCCGACTGGGTCCACGTCACCCTGGACCTGGGAGACGGTGCCGGCCCGCGGAAGTACCGCCGCGAGACCAACACCATGCCGAACTGGGCGGGCTCCTGCTGGTACGAACTGCGCTACCTGGACCCGCACAACGACCAGCGGCTGGTCGACCCGGCGATCGAGCAGTACTGGATGGGTCCGCGCGAGGGACAGCCCACCGGTGGCGTCGACCTGTACGTCGGCGGCGCGGAACACGCGGTCCTCCACCTGCTGTACGCGCGCTTCTGGTCCAAGGTGCTGCACGACCTGGGGCACATCTCGTCGGCCGAGCCGTTCCACAAGCTGTACAACCAGGGCATGATCCAGGCCTTCGTCTACCGGGACAGCCGCGGCATCGCGGTGCCGGCGGCCGAGGTCGAGGAGCGCGACGGGGCGTACTACCACGCGGGCGAGAAGGTCAGCCGCGTCCTGGGCAAGATGGGCAAGTCCCTGAAGAACGCCGTGACGCCCGACGAGATCTGCGGCGAGTACGGGGCCGACACCCTGCGGCTGTACGAGATGGCCATGGGGCCGCTGGACGTCTCGCGTCCGTGGGACACCCGCGCCGTGGTCGGGCAGTACCGGCTGCTCCAGCGTCTGTGGCGCAACGTCGTCGACGAGGAGACCGGTGAGGTCACCGTCGTGGACACGGAGCCCGGCGAGGACACGCTGCGGGCGCTGCACAAGGCCATCGACGGGGTGGGCCAGGACATGGCGGGGATGCGCTTCAACACCGCCATCGCCAAGGTCACCGAGCTGAACAACCACCTGACGAAGGCGGGAGGCCCCCTCTCGCGCTCGGTCGCCGAGCGGCTGGTGCTGCTGATCGCCCCGCTGGCTCCGCACGTGGCGGAGGAGCTGTGGCGCCGGCTGGGCCACACGGAGTCCGTGGTGCACCAGGACTTCCCCGTCGCCGACCCCGCCTACGTCGTGGACGAGACCGTCACCTGCGTGGTGCAGATCAAGGGCAAGGTCAAGGCCCGGCTGGAGATCTCCCCGTCCATCACGGACGAGGAGCTGGAGTCACTGGCCCTGGCCGACGCCAACGTCGTCGCCGCGCTGGGCGGGGCCGGAATCCGCAAGGTGATCGTGCGGGCACCGAAGCTGGTCAACATCGTTCCCGCCTGACGGCACCCGGGCCGCTCGCGGCGCCGTTCCCTGACGGCGCGGAACGCTCCGGTGCGAACGCGCTGGTGCTGCTGCAGGTGAGCCGTGCGGGGGTGCTGGTGCCGGTGGGGCCTGCGGATCGGCGCGTGTGTGCCAGGGCTTTCCCTTACGGGCAGGTTGGGGGTTCCGGTGGAACCCTCGGCCTGCCCGTTCCGTTTACGGTAGAAGGGGGGACCGTACACAGGCGGCCGATCCGACGACCGAGGGGCGTTCATGGAATCCGTGATCCTGATCCTGACGCTGCTGTTCGTGGCCTTCGTGGCGCTCGGTGTGTACGCCGGTGTGAAGACGGTGCGCGCGGCCAAGCGGGGCGTGGACCGGACGATCACGCAGGCGCGCCGCTCGGTGGAGGACACCACGCTGCGGGCCAAGAGCTACGGCCAGCCGGGTGTGCCCGGAGAGCTCGCCCAGCTCAGGCTGGCACTGCGCACCTCGATGCGGGCCACACAGGAGGCGTTGGACGCCGCGATGGCGGAGGACACCTCCCTCTCGGAGTCGCACGGCCTCTTCCAGCGCCTGAGCGCGCACGGACGTGAGCTCGACGGCGATCTCAAGCGGCTGGAACGCGAGCCCGACCGGGCGACCGTGGCCACGCTGCTGCCGGGGCTGCGGGAGCGCACGGAGCGCATCACGCACGCCGCCGAGTCGCTGCGCTGGGCTGCGCGTGACCGGGCACGACAGTTCGCCGACGACGACCTGGCCACGCTCGGTGCCCAGATCGACCTCGAAGCGGGCGCTCTGCGCCACTGGACGACCGAGGAGTCGGCGACACCCCGGGACGATGGGGCCGGTCAGCACCGGAGCGGACGGGTCGACGAGCGGACGCCGCCGTCGCTCACCCCTCCTGATCCCGGGCTGCGCGCGGGCTATCCGTGGCAGAAGTCGGCCAAGCCGGAGACGACGAACTGACCCGCGCCGGAGCCGAAGGCGCGGACCGGCGCATGCCGGGGCCGGAGGCGACGGACCGACCGGTGGCGTTCCTGCCCGACGGCCGCGGGACGTGCTCGGACGTGTCCTGAGCGTCTCCGAAACGGCAGCGGTGAGTCAGGGATGGACACCGCCCAACGGGAAATGATCAGTAAGGCGGTCCCGGGCTGCCGCGTTCCCGCCCCGGAAGGTAATCTCCGGCTCATGTCCCGCCATGTCGCGATCGTCACCGATTCAACGGCCTACCTGCCGCCCCAGACGATGGAACGGCACAGCATCACCGCGGTGCCGCTGACCGTCGTCCTGGGCGATCAGGCGCTGGACGAGGGCACCGAGATCTCGGCACGGTCGCTTGCGCTCGCCCTGCAGAAGCGCCGGTCCGTGACCACCTCACGGCCCAGCCCGGACGTCTTCGCCGCCACCTACCGAGCGGTGGCGGAAGCGGGGGCGACGGGCATCGTCTCCCTCCATCTGTCGTCCGAGCTCTCCGGCACGTACGACGCCGCGGTGCTCGCGGCGAAGGACGCTCCCGTCCCGGTGCGGGTGGTCGACACCGGCATGGTCGCCATGGCTCTGGGCTTCTGCGCCCTTGCCGCCGCCGAGGCGGGAGAGGCGGGCGGGGGTCTGGACGAGGCGGTCGCGGCGGCCGACAAGCGGGCGGCCGGGACCTCGGCCTTCTTCTACGTGGACACGCTCGACTACCTGCGCCGAGGCGGGCGCATCGGCGCAGCACAGGCGCTGTTGGGGTCCGCCCTGGCGGTCAAACCGCTGCTCAGGCTCGAGGACGGCCGTATCGAGATGCTGGAGAAGGTGCGGACCGCGTCCAAGGCGATCGCGCGGCTGGAGGAGATCGTCGTCGAGCGGGCCGGCACGGGCGCCGTGGACATCGCCGTCCATCACCTGGCCGCTCCGGAAGGCGCCGAACGGCTGGCGGAACGGTTGCGCGGACGGCTGCCGGGGCTCGGTGACCTGCATGTGAGCGAGGTCGGCGCGGTGATCGGGGCGCACACCGGACCGGGCCTGCTGGGAGCGGTCGTCGCACCACGCTGAATCTCACCTCTCCGGGGGACGCGGTTATCCACAACTGGTGAGTTATCCACTGAAATACGAGCGCCTCGGCGGATTTTCCCTGATGTGCCTAGCGTCTGGGACATGACCTTCCGAACTCCTCCCGCGTCCGCCTGTGCCACCGGTCTCCAGGGTCCCGGCAGCGGTGCCGTGGGCCACGCCTCGCACCGGCTCACCGATCTCCCCGCGCATATGGCCATGGACCCACCCGTCCACGCGACCGCGCCTCCCGTCGTGCGATCGGGAGCACACCGAGCTCCGCACCGTGGTTCGTCAGGATCGGATCCGGCCGGGCGGGGGCGTCTCAGGCCCGGTCTGCGTCCCGCCGGTCCGGCCGGCAGCTCACCCGGCGCGGCGTCCAGGGCGCGGCACGGGCGTCGGCGGCGCCCCGCTCGTGGGGCCGACCCCGAGATCGCAGCGGCCTCCCGACTCCGAGCGGATGCCCTCCTGGGACCGGACCGGCCTGCAGCCGCGAAGACGGCCGCCACGGCGGCCGAGCCGACGGTTCCGGGGGCAGACCCAGAGGCGTTGGCGGTGCCGGAGATTCCGGTGGGGCAGGGGCAGGGGAAGAAGCGGGGACAGGGAGAGAAGCAGGAGCAGGGGTACGGGCGCGGGGCGACGGCGGTGCCGATGGTGCGGGACCGAGGGGCAACGGCCGCGTCGACGGTGCCGGTTGCTTCGGGGCGAGCGAGGGGTGCTGCGGCGGCTGCCGATCCGTGCACCGCTTCACCATGCTCCGACGAAGCCGGACGCTCCCGTCCGGCGCCGTCCTGGGCCGTGGCTCCTCGGGATCGCCCGAGCTCCGGTGCGAGGCCCGCGGCGACCCCGCCGACCGAGCCGGAGACGCTGTCGCACGGTGTGCCCGGTGACACGGGCACACGCCCCCGGTGGTGGCGAGAAGCAGGCCCCGCGCTGCGCGACCGGTTACCGCTGTGGGTGCAGTCGCGGTGCGGCCTCGAACGACGAGCCCTCACCGCGCTGGCCGTCGTCCTGGCCGGAGCCGCAGTGCTCGCGGGGACGCACTTCTGGTCGGCACGGCCGGAGTCCGTCCGTGCTCCCGACCGGGTCACGGAGGCCGGTGCGGTCCAGACGGACGGGACAGGATCTCCGAGCGCTCCGGCCCCCGGTCCCACCCCCGGATCCGAAGCGGGGCAGACGCCCGCGACACCCTCGGGTGGACGCATCGTCGTGGATGTGAGCGGCAAGGTGCGGCGGCCGGGGATCCAGTATCTGCCGGCCGGTTCACGCGTCGCGGATGCCCTGCAGGCGGCGGGAGGGCTCCGTGAGGGGGCCGACGTCACCCTGCTCAACCGCGCACGTGTCCTGACGGACGGCGAGCAGGTGGCGGTGGACACGCCCGGAGCTCCGCCGCCCGCCGGTGGCACGGGAACAGGCGGAGTCGCTGCGGGAGCGGCCGGTCCCACCGCGACCGTGAGCCTTGGCACAGCCACCGCCGAGCAGCTCGAAACCCTGCCCGGTGTCGGACCTGTGCTCGCTCAGCACATCATCGACTACCGGACGGAGCACGGGGGATTCCGCTCCGTCGACGAGCTCCGTGAGGTGAAGGGCATCGGGGACCGGCGATTCGCCGACCTCCGGCCGCTGGTCAGCCCGTGAACGCTCCCGACGTCCATACGGATTCGGGGCGACGGCTCGGCTCTGCCGATCCGCGTCAGGAGGCCCCGACCGATCTGAGGCTGGTCCCACCGGCCCTGGCAGCCTGGGCGGCGGCAGCTCTGGCACTGGGGGCGCCGGGTCCGTGGGTGGCGGCCGGATCAGCGCTCTGCGTGTGTGCGGGTCTGGCACTCGTCGCTGTATCCGGATACCTGACACGGACGACGCCCCGGTCCGGTACGGACACAGGAATCCCGCCGGACGCGCTGCCCGCGAGTCCGATCAGCAGGGACCGGGAGGCCGGAGCGAGTGCGGTCGCCGTGGCTCCCGAGCGCCGGGACCACAGCGAGCGCCGGGAACGCCGGGAGCGCCAGGAGGGCGGAGAGCACCCGCCTGGGCATGCCGCCACGTCGGGCGGGCTGCCGAGGAGTGAGGTCCCTCCCACCGGACCCCCGGGGAGTGAGGTCCCTTCGGCCGGGCCACTGGGGCGTACGACTTCGCCGAACTGCCCGGCGAGGCCTGTGAGTCCTCCGGCGGACCGACCGGACCCTGCCGGCCACCACCGGCGCAGAGAGACGCGCGTGATGGCGGTCGCCGCCGCGCTGCTGTGTGCGGCGGCGGGGGCGGCGGTCGCCGGGCTCCACGGTGCGGACGTCCGCAGCGGTCCGGTCCCGGCACTGGCGGAGTCCTTCGCGCGGATCGACGCTGACCTGACCGTCACCTCCGATCCACGGCAGACCCGGCCACGTGTACGCGGCGACCACAGCACACCCGTATCCCTCCTCCTGAACGCCGAGATCGACCGGCTGACCGCCTCCGACGGCACGGTGATGAGACTTCGGACCCCCGTCCTCGTCATGGTCGCCCCCGGCTCGGCGGCATCCGAGTGGCAGCGCCTGCTGCCCTCGACGGGCCTCCGCATCAGCGGACGGCTCACCCCGCCGCGCCACGAGGGGGAGCGCATCGCAGCCGTGCTCGGCGCCGACGCGGACGCCCCACCCAGGATCATCAGGGAGCCCACCCCGCTCCAACGCGTGGCGGGCCGGCTGAGGTCCGGACTGCGGGAGGCCACCGACGGACTCGACACGGACGCCCGGGCACTCCTGCCGGGGCTGGTGGTCGGCGACACCTCGCGGGTGACGCCGGACCTGCAGGACGCCTTCAAGGCCACCGACCTGACCCACCTGCTCGCAGTTTCCGGCGCCAACCTGTCGGTGCTTCTCTTCCTCCTCATCGGCCCACCGGGTACGGCGCTGCGCAGCGAACGCCGGGGCCTGGCACCCCGACTGGGCATCTCCCTGCGCATGACAGCTCTGATCGGCGGTGCGATCGCGCTCGCCTTCGTGATCGTCTGCCGTCCCGAGCCGAGCGTGCTGCGTGCGGCCGCCTGCGGCATGATCACACTGCTCGCCATCGGGACGGGCCGACGCAGATCGCTGATTCCCGCACTGGCCACGGCCGTTCTGCTGCTGGTGCTGTATGACCCCTGGCTGGCCCGCAGTTACGGGTTCCTGCTGTCCGTACTCGCGACCGGAGCGCTGCTCACCCTCGCGCCGAGATGGAGCGACGCCCTCCAGCGGCACGGGGTCCCGGCACGACTCGCCGAGATCCTGGCGGCGGCGGGAGCCGCTCAGGCGGTCTGCGCACCCGTGATCGTGGTTCTCGCATCGAGGGTCAGCCTGGTGGCGATCCCCTGCAACCTGCTGGCCGAGTTCGCCGTGGCGCCCGCGACGGTCCTGGGCTTCGCCGCGCTCGCCGTGGCCCCCGCCTCCTTGCCGGTGGCGAAAGTGCTGGCCGAGGTCGCAGGCTGGCCGGTCGGCTGGATCGCGTCCGTGGCGCGCACGGGGGCCTCACTGCCCGGAGCGGAAGCCGACTGGCCGGCCGGCTGGCCGGGCGCGGCACTCCTGGCCGTCCTGACCGCCGTGCTGGTGCTGTCGGCCCGCCGCCTGGCCCGGCACCCCTGGGTGTGTTCCGCCGCTGCGCTCCTGCTGGTCCTCGCGGTGCTGAGACCGGTTCCGCTCACCCGGATCGTGACGGGATGGCCGCCTCCCGACTGGGCCTTCGCGCTCTGCGACGTGGGGCAGGGCGATGCCATGGTGCTCGCCGCCGGGGACGGCACCGGCGTGGTCGTGGACACCGGACCCGAGCCCGCCCTCGTCGACCGGTGCCTGCGCGACCTCGGTGTCACCCGGGTGCCGCTTCTGCTCCTGACGCACTTCCACGCCGATCATGTGCGCGGCCTGCCCGGAGTGCTGAAGGGCCGCGAGGTCGGCACGATCCAGACGACGACTCTCGACGAACCGCCGGAGCAGGCGGCCTTCGTCAGGAGGACCGCCGCGGCGGCGCACGTCCCGACGACCCGGGCCGTTCCCGGTGAGCGGCGGCGGACAGGCCCTCTGGACTGGCAGGTGCTCTGGCCCGCGGCCGGTGCGCCGGGGGCGGCGCCCGTCCACGTCACCGAGGAGCCGAACGACTCCAGTGTCACGCTCCTCGTCCGGTCCGGCGGACTGACCCTGCTGCTCCTCGGCGACCTCGAACCCCCGGCCCAGCAGGGAGTGCTGCGCGTCCACCCGGCGCTGCCCCGGGTCGATGTGCTGAAGGTCGCACACCATGGCTCCGCGCACCAGGACACCGCGCTTCTGCGCAGTGCGCACCCGAGGCTCGCGCTGATCAGCTGCGGCACGGACAACCCCTACGGCCACCCGGCGGCCCGAACGGTCGAAGCACTCGAAGCGACGGGGGCGAAGGTTCTGCGTACGGACGTCCACGGGGCGATCGCGGTGACGGGCGCCGGTCCGGAGCTGCGCGCGGCGGGCCGGTCATGAGACGGCGGGACCTCCGGCGGAGCAGGAGGGGAACAACGGTCCTAGGACCAGGGGTCCATGGCGCCGGCCGGTGCGCCACGACAGACTTCCCCGATGAACGCGTACGCACGGCGACCGGGCCGGACATCCGCTCCCTCCCGGGTGGAGGCCTACCTGCACCGCATCGGTGCGGTTCGTCCCGTCCGGGCCGACGCCGCGGCGCTGCGCGAGCTCCAGCTGCGCCATCTGATGACCGTGCCCTTCGAGAACCTCTCCGTCCACCTCGGTCAGGATGTCGTCCTGGACGAGGAGAAGCTCGTCGACAAGATCGTGGCGGACCGTCGGGGCGGCTTCTGCTACGAGCTCAACGGCGCTTTCGCCGTGCTGCTGCGCGACCTCGGCTTCCGTGTCGTCCTGCTCCAGGCGCGGGTGTTCGGCGACGGGGGCCGCCTCGGTATCCCGTACGACCATGTCGCCCTCCGGGTGGAGACCGACGACGGTACGGGCCCCTGGCTGGCGGATGTCGGATTCGGCGATCACGCGCTGCACCCACTGGCCCTGGAGGCCCGCACCGAACAGGAGGATCCCGGAGGCACGTTCCGGTTCAGGGAGGCACCGCAGGGAGACCTCGATCTGCTGCGCGACGGTTCACGGCAGTTCCGCCTGGACCTGCGACCGCGCGTACTGGCGGACTTCAGGGCCGGATCCTGGTACCACCGCACCTCGCCGGACTCCCACTTCACCCGGTCGCTGATCTGCTCCCGGTGCACAGCGGACGGCCGCGTGACGCTCCGCGGCCGCACGCTGATCACGACCGTGCGGGGCGAGCGACAGGAGTTGGAGCTGCGGGACGACGCCGAGGTGCTCGCCGCCTACCGCGACCACTTCGGCATGGCGTTCACCCGCCCGCCCGAGGCGCGCCGGTTCCCGGCCGTGTGACCGTACGCTGCGCCGTGTACGGACGGCTCGCGCCACCGCACAATACGGACCTTCGGTGCCACCTGCGTACAGGGCAGCACAGCTCGTCACAACCCACGCTGAGCTGCGGCGTTTGCCTCGAACATCGCAACAGTGATCGAATGTGTATTCGTCGGCGGATCCCTGCTCCGACAGCGACGTCCGGCTGTCAGGGGTCCGAGATGAGAACCGCCCTGGGGAGAGCGTGCACATGTTCGGCCGTTGGCTAGGCAGCAGAGCGAAGTCCGGCACCGCGCAGAGCAACGCTCTCGCCGGGTTTCCGGTCCCACAGGACGCCGGCATGCTGAGCTGCCGCGTACTGGACCCCGTTTCCGAGCCCGTGCGTCAGGCCGACTTCGTCGTCACCGACCGTGCGGGCCGCAAGGTCGTCGGCGGGGAGACCGATCCCTTCGGGAACGTGGTCGCGACCGTTCCCACGGGCGACTACCGACTGGGCGTCACGGCCGAGGGCTTCACCCCCTTCCACGGATCGGTGACCGTGGGCCGGGGCGAACACACCAGCCTCGGCGACGTCCTCCTCCAGGTGTCCCAGCCCCCTCAGTTGCCCGACCCGGGTGACTGGGAGATCGAGCCGGCGCACACCCAGATCGGGTTCACCGCACGTCACATCGGTATGGCCCGGATCCACGGCAGGTTCAACACGTTCGCCGGTGCCGTGCGGATCGCCGACCGCATGGAGGACTCCGCCATGCACGTCGTCATCGACGCCTCCTCCATCGACACGAACGTCCAGATGCGTGACGACCACCTGCGGTCCGGTGACTTCCTCGACGTCGAGCGCTACCCGACCCTCGAGTTCTACAGCGAGCGCTTCGTCCATCGCGGCGGCACGCGTTGGGGCGTCACCGGTGCCCTCACCCTGCACGGAGTGAGCCGCACCGTCACCTTGGACACCCGGTACCTCGGCCTGGGCAACGGCCTGGAGGGCGAGACACGCGCCGCCTGCCGGGCGACCACCGAGCTGCACCGTGAGGACTTCACCCTCACCTGGCAGACGATGCTGGCGCGGGGCATCGCCGTGGTCGGCCCGAGCATCAAGATCGACATGGATATCCAGATCATCCCCAAGGGCTGAGTCCGCCGGGGAGATCCGCCGTTCCGGACGGAGTTCCTCTGATTCCCGGGGAGGCCCTCCGACTCGCGAGGAAAACTTTTCGACTCCCGAGGAAAACCCTTCGACAGCCCTTCGCCCTGCGACGGGCACCCTCCGAGGCTGAGCCCCGGCAGGCCGGATGCTCGGGGGCCGGATCCTCCCGGGCCCCCGCGGTACGAAACCCCGGAGGCCGGATCCGCGGGCCGGATCCGGCAGACCGCATCCACGGGTCGCATCAAGGAGGCTGGATCCGCGGTCGAACCCCACGGTCCGCCCCCGCAATCCGAACCCCCGCAGCCCGCCCTCTCCGGGGCTGGAGCAGCAGGGGTGGCCGGGAGGTGCGGCAGTCGCCGGGGCAGGGGGGGGCGGCGTACCTGTCGCGCGCACCGCGTACGGGGCACACGGTCGCGCCTCTACGGTGCCTCCAGCCAGCCCTCGTACTCCGCGGCGAAGGCGTCGAGGGCCGCGGAGTCCAGTCGCGCGGCCGGATCCTCCACCACCACCAGCCACTGCGCGTCCTCGGCGTCGTCCTCGCCGGCCAGTGCATCCCGCACCAGCTGGGGCTCCTCGGTCACACCGAACCGGTCGGCCAGCTCTCCGGCGACCTCCTCGGCCGCGTCGCGGTCGGGCAGCACCAGTACATGTCTCACATCGCTCACCCCGTCATTCTCCGACAGGCCCGCCCTGCCGGTACGCCGGGGCGGCTGCCCCACGGTGTTGTCAGCGGGGCGTGGGATGCTGGACCGCGATGGCCACCAGACGCAGTTCCACCGACGATCCGCTCGCCCCCGTCACCCTCGCCGTGGGCCAGGAGGACCTGCTCCTGGACCGCGCGGTGCAGCAGGTGGTGGCCGCGGCCCGCGCCGCCGACTCCGACACGGATGTCCGCGACCTGACCCCGGACCAGCTGCAGCCCGGCACGCTCGCGGAGCTCACCAGCCCCTCGCTCTTCGCCGAGCGCAAGGTGGTGATCGTGCGCAGCGCGCAGGACCTCTCCGCCGACACGGTCAAGGACGTCAAGGCCTACCTGGGCGCCCCGGCCGAGGAGATCACCCTTGTGCTGCTGCATGCCGGCGGGGCCAAGGGCAAGGGGCTCCTGGACGCGGCGCGCAAGGTGGGCGCACGCGAGGTGGCGTGCCCCAAGACCACCAAGCCGGCGGAGCGGCTGTCCTTCGTGCGGGCGGAGTTCCGGGCCCTCGGGCGCTCAGCCACCCCGGAGGCCTGCCAGGCGCTGGTCGACTCCATCGGCAGCGACCTGCGAGAACTGGCCAGCGCCGTCTCGCAGTTGGTCGCGGACGTCGAGGGCACCATCGACGAGGCGGTCGTCGGCCGTTATTACACGGGGCGAGCCGAAGCCTCCTCGTTCACCGTCGCCGACCGTGCGGTCGAGGGCCGGGCGGCGGAAGCGCTGGAGGCCTTGCGCTGGTCGCTGTCCACCGGTGTCGCTCCCGTCCTGATCACCAGTGCCCTCGCACAGGGCGTCCGGGCGATCGGCAAGCTCTCCTCGGCCCGGGGCGGACGCCCCGCGGACCTGGCCCGTGAGCTGGGTATGCCGCCCTGGAAGATCGACCGGGTCCGCCAGCAGATGCGCGGATGGACTCCGGACGGAGTCGCGGCGGCCCTGATGGCGGTCGCGGCGGCAGACGCCGGCGTCAAGGGCGGCGGGGACGATCCCGAGTACGCCCTGGAGAAGGCCGTGGTCGCCGTCGCCCGCGCGGCTCGTTCCGGCGGCGCTCGCTGAGCAGCGCCACCCGGCTACCCGCCCCCGATCCGACGGTGCCTCTCCGAGGTCCCACGCGGCCCTGCGGCTTCAGGCTCCGCGCCCGCAGGGCTTGAGGGAGGGCGGCTTCCGCGGAGCATGAGGGGCGGCCTCCCTGCGGCCCCGCGCTCGTGCTCTTGGGGCTTCGGGGCTCAGGGGCCCCACGGTCCGGCGGTTCCAGGACCCTACGGGCCCCACGGTCTTGCAGAGGCGTGGCGCCCGGAGCCCGTACGGCCCGACAGCAGGCCCAACCACCCTCCGGCTCAGTGACGCACCCGGCCCGGCCGCCTCGCCACCGACGATCCCGCAGCTCGCAGCTCGCAGCCCGTTCGCCCGGCCCCCCTCTGCCGTCGCATGCCAACCAAGACCCCTGCCACGGAGAACCCCGCACCCCGCCAAGGCCGGCCCCCACGACCGTGCCCTGGAAACCCGCGAGCCCGCCGCGGAGGCTCGGCCCCACTGCTTGCAGCACCCCCACGGCCCCGCTGTTCGCGGAACCCCCGGCGGCCCCACTGCTCGCGGCACCCCCGCACGACCTCGCTGTTCGCGGAACCCTCGGCGACCCCGCCGCGCAAGGCCCTCCGCCCCAGCCGGCGCTTCCGCACAAGCCCCCGCCCCCGACGCAGCCCCGCCCCGGGGCTGAGCCCCCGCCCGCCTGGTCAGCCGCCCCGCTGAGCAGGCGACCCGCCCCGCCAGAGCCCCGCGCAGCCGAGCCCTCGACGCGGCCCCACCCCCGCGCCCGGGCCCCGGCCCCGCCAGCCCCCGCCGCCCCGCTGAGCGGGCACCCCGCCCTGTGCCAGCCGCCCCGCTCCCGGGCCGCCCCCCGCCCGAACCCCCGCGCAGCCGAGCCCCAGCCCCGCCCCCTCCCCGCCCCGGACGGAGGCCCCCCGCGCCCCCACCCCCCCGCCCGGGCAGCACGAAGGCCCCGGCGGGGCGTCCTGGGGAGGACGTGGCCGGGGCCTTCGGTTCACACTCGGTGCGCCGCACCCGCGTGGCGAACGCAGGTTCGGTGTGCGGCGCGGGGTGCCGGTCAGGAGCGGGAGAGAGGGCCCGCTGAGTCCGTTCCGGCGATCACATCAGTAGCTCAGCCCTGGAGGGCGGCAACCTTGACCGCGAGCGCCGACTTCTTGTTGGCGGCAGCGTTCTTGTGGATGACACCCTTCGAGACAGCCTTGTCGAGCTGGCGGGAGGCGTCGCGGACGGCCGCGGTGGCCTTCTCGACGTCACCGGCAGCGGCAGCCTCGCGGGCCTTGCGGATCGAGGTCTTGAGCGAGGACTTGACGGCCTTGTTGCGCAGGCGCGCCTTCTCGTTCGTCTTGTTCCGCTTGATCTGGGACTTGATGTTCGCCACGAAAGAGCCTTTTCAGGTTCGTTGGATCTTCTATGTGCACCACGCCGCTTCTGAGGGCCACGAGGCACAGCTGCCCACGGTAGCAGTCACCCTCGGACCGGCCCAAACCGGTCCCGGTCCGCAGGCGTGGGACCATGGAGGCTACGTATCGATCCGTCCGACCCGACATCGACCCGAGACACGGCGTCCGGCGTCTCAAGAATCAGGACCCTGCGTGCCCGCGACTCCCATCAACGTGCCCGAGCCGAGCCGTACCGACCCGGCGCTGATCCGTAACTTCTGCATCATCGCGCACATCGACCACGGCAAGTCGACCCTTGCCGACCGGATGCTCCAGCTGACGGGAGTGGTCGACCAGCGGCAGATGCGCGCCCAGTACCTCGACCGGATGGACATCGAGCGCGAGCGCGGCATCACCATCAAGTCCCAGGCGGTCCGTCTGCCGTGGGCACCCACCGAGGGTGAGGACAAGGGCCCGACCCACATCCTCAACATGATCGACACCCCGGGCCACGTGGACTTCACGTACGAGGTCTCCCGGTCGCTGGCCGCCTGCGAGGGCACGGTCCTGCTGGTCGACGCGGCCCAGGGCATCGAGGCGCAGACGCTGGCCAACCTCTACCTGGCGATGGAGAACGACCTCACCATCGTCCCGGTGCTCAACAAGATCGACCTGCCCGCCGCCCAGCCGGAGAAGTTCTCCGAGGAACTGGCCAACCTCATCGGCTGCCAGCCCGAGGACGTGCTCAAGGTCTCCGCGAAGACCGGTGTCGGCGTGGACGCGCTGCTCGACCGGGTCGTCCGGGACGTCCCGGCCCCCGTCGGCCAGGCGGACGCCCCCGCCCGCGCGATGATCTTCGACTCCGTCTACGACGCGTACCGCGGTGTCGTCACCTACGTCAGGGTCGTCGACGGCCAGCTCAACAAGCGCGAGCGCATCAGGATGATGTCGACGGGCGCCACCCACGAGCTCCTGGAGATCGGCGTCTCCTCCCCGGAGATGACCCCGGCCGACGGTATCGGCGTGGGCGAGGTCGGCTACATCATCACCGGGGTGAAGGACGTCCGGCAGTCCAAGGTCGGTGACACCATCACCTCCCTGAACAAGGGCGCGACCGAGGCGCTGGGCGGCTACAAGGACCCCAAGCCGATGGTGTTCTCGGGGCTCTACCCGCTGGACGGCTCCGACTACCCGGACCTGCGCGAGGCGCTCGACAAGCTCCAGCTCAACGACGCCGCCCTGGTGTACGAGCCGGAGACCTCGGCCGCGCTCGGCTTCGGCTTCCGCGTCGGCTTCCTCGGGCTGCTGCACCTCGACGTGATCCGTGAGCGCCTGGAGCGCGAGTTCGGTCTCGAACTCATCGCGACCGCCCCCAACGTGGTCTACCGCGTGGAGATGGAGGACGGCTCGGAGCACACGGTCACCAACCCGAGCGAGTTCCCCGAGGGCAAGATCGACAAGGTGCACGAGCCGGTCGTGCGGGCCACGGTCCTCGCGCCCAGCGAGTTCATCGGCGCGATCATGGAGCTCTGCCAGACCCGGCGCGGCACCCTGATCGGCATGGACTACCTGTCCGAGGACCGGGTCGAGATCCGCTACACCCTGCCGCTCGCCGAGATCGTCTTCGACTTCTTCGACCAGCTGAAGTCCAAGACCCGCGGGTACGCCTCGCTCGACTACGAGCCCACGGGGGAGCAGTCCGCCCAGCTCGTCAAGGTCGACATCCTGCTGCACGGCGACAAGGTCGACGCCTTCTCCGCGGTCACGCACAAGGACAAGGCGTACGCCTACGGCGTCCGGCTCGTCGCCAAGCTGCAGAAGCTCATCCCCCGGCAGAACTTCGAGGTCCCGATCCAGGCCGCCATCGGCTCCCGGGTCATCGCCCGTGAGACCGTCCGCGCCATCCGCAAGGACGTCCTCGCCAAGTGCTACGGCGGTGACATCTCCCGTAAGCGGAAGCTGCTGGAGAAGCAGAAGGAGGGCAAGAAGCGGATGAAGATGGTCGGCAACGTCGAGGTGCCGCAGGACGCGTTCATCTCCGTCCTGTCCACCGACGAGTCCGCTGGTGAGAGCAAGAGCAAGAAGTAGCCCCGCTCCGCTCCCGCCCGCCCCGCCCGGGGTGTCCTCCGGGCTCACGCCGCCGGGCGTACGCGGCGGCAGTCGTACGGGCCCCCGTGCCGCGGATCTCCGCGGTGCGGGGGCCCGCTTCGTTACCAAGCGGCGGCCCGCTGCCCCTTACGCGGCGGTCCCACGCGCTCTAGTCTGATCACCACCCGTTAGTTACTCGCCAGTTAAACAAGCAGGCCGAGCGGGAACGAGAAGCAGGACATACCAGTAGCAGCATCCCTATGCCGGTCGTAGCAATGCCGCAGGCCCGGAGGACGTCGTGAGCGACACACAGACCTTGATCGATAGCCGACCGCCCTCCGTGGCGGCTCTCTTCATCGACCGCGTGGCGGCCACTCCGGACGGGGAGGCGTACCGCTATCCGGTGCCCGCCGCGTCGGGGCAGGGCCCGGACGACTGGAAGTCGCTCACCTGGGCCCAGGCCGCCGAGCGGGTTCATGCCATCGCCGCCGGCCTGATCGCTCTGGGGGTCCGCCCCGAGGAGCGGGTCGCG
The DNA here is from genome assembly GCF_040613235.1 of Streptomyces sp. NPDC006296. Taxonomy (NCBI): domain Bacteria; kingdom Bacillati; phylum Actinomycetota; class Actinomycetes; order Kitasatosporales; family Streptomycetaceae; genus Streptomyces; species Streptomyces sp. NPDC006296. The sequence goes on from NZ_JBEXRT010000031.1 coordinate 74,269, forward strand.
CTCGCCTCCTCCACCCGCGTCGAGTGGATCCTCGCCGACCTCGGCGTGATGTGCGCGGGAGCTGCGACCACGACGGTCTACCCCTCCACGAACACCGAGGAGTCCGCCTTCATCCTGGCCGACTCCGACAGCCGCGTGCTGATCGCCGAGGACGCCGTCCAGCTGGCGAAGGCCCGCGAGAGCCGGGCCGAACTGCCCGAGCTGGCGCATGTCGTCGTCATCGACCCGGCCGGCGCCGAGCCGGCCGAGGGCGATCCCGAGGGCTGGGTCCTCTCCCTGGCCGACCTCGAGGCCCGGGGCGCCGAGCACCTGGCGAAGCACCCCGATGCCGTCACCGAACGGGTCGCCGCGATCACCCCCGACCAGCTGGCGACGCTGATCTACACCTCGGGCACCACGGGCCGCCCCAAGGGGGTCCGGCTGCCGCACGACAACTGGTCGTACATGGCGAAGGCGACCGTGGCCACCGGGCTGATCACCGCGGACGACGTCCAGTACCTCTGGCTGCCGCTCGCGCACGTCTTCGGCAAGGTGCTCACCTCCGGCCAGATCGAGGTCGGCCACGTCACGGCCGTCGACGGCCGGGTGGACAAGATCATCGAGAATCTGCCGGTGGTCCAGCCGACCTACATGGCGGCCGTGCCCCGCATCTTCGAGAAGGTCTACAACGGGGTCGCGGCCAAGGCGCGGGCCGGCGGAGGCGCCAAGTACAAGGTCTTCCAGTGGGCGGCCGAGGTCGCCCGCGAGTACGCCACGGTCTCGCAGGACAACTTCCGGCGCACCGGCAAGGCCTCCGTGCCGTTCGCCCTGGGCGCCAAGCACAAGGCCGCCGACGCCCTCGTCTTCGCGAAGATCCGTGAGGCCTTCGGCGGGCGGCTCCGCGCCTGCGTCTCCGGTTCGGCCGCGCTCGCCCCCGACATCGGCCTCTTCTTCGCCGGCGCGGGCATCCACATCCTGGAGGGCTACGGCCTGACGGAGTCCAGCGCCGCCTCCTTCGTCAACCCGGGCGAGGCCTACCGCACCGGGACCGTCGGCAAGCCGCTCCCCGGCACCGAGGTCCGGATCGCGGACGACGGCGAGATCCTGCTGCGCGGCCCCGGGCTGATGGAGGGCTACCACCGGCTCCCCGAGAAGACCGCCGAGGTGCTGGAGTCCGACGGCTGGTTCCACACCGGCGACATCGGCGAGCTCTCCCAGGACGGCTACCTGCGCATCACCGACCGCAAGAAGGACCTGATCAAGACGTCCGGCGGCAAGTACATCGCCCCGGCGGAGGTCGAGGGGCAGTTCAAGGCGGTCTGCCCGTTCGTCTCCAACATCCTGGTGCACGGCGCCGACCGTAACTTCTGCACCGCCCTCATCTCGCTCGACGAGCCGACCATCCTCGGCTGGGCGGAGGAGAACGGGCTGGGTGGCAGGCCGTACGCCGACGTGGTCGCGTCCCCCCGGACGGTGGAGCTCATCGAGGGCTACGTGAAGCGGCTCAACGAGGGGCTGCAGCGCTGGCAGACCATCAAGAAGTTCCGGCTGCTGCCGCGCGACCTCGACATCGAGCACGGCGAGCTGACGCCCAGCCTCAAGCTGAAGCGGCCGGTCGTCGAGCGGGAGTACAAGCACCTCATCGACGACATGTACGCGGGCTCCCGGGAGGCCTAGAACGGCTTCCGGCCGGGTCCGCGAGGGGGCCCGGCCGGGAGGTCCGTACGGGGTTGCCGGGCGGTCCGGGCCGGACCGGCGCCGGCCTCCGGGAGACGTCGGCCACACGGTGGCGGTGGCCCGGTACGGCGGGACGGCCGAAGCAGCACGTGGGAGCCGGGGCGGGCGGGTGCGGGAGCACCCGTCCGCCCCGGCTCCTCCCCGTCCGCCGCGCGCGACTTCCGTCACTCGGCGCTTATGGGCACGCCCGGTCTGTCACCCTGTCGGGATACGTCAGCGGCGTTTCGCGAGACCCTCAGGAGCCGCACCGTGGGGCCCATTCCCCTGCAACGGGACACAGTCCAGCGTCCCGGCACCGTCGTCGCAGGCCAGGGCGGCGATCCGCGTCCGGCCGCCCGCACCAGCCTGCCCGGTATCCCGCAGGCGTCGGCCGCGGCCCGCAGGTTCGTCAGGGCCGCACTCGCCGACTGGACGGCCACCGGTCTGCCCTCCGGCGGCGAGTTCGGGGAACGGCTCACCGACGACGCGCTGACGGTGGCCAGCGAGCTGGTCACGAACGCGGTGGTGCACGCGGGCACGACCGTCGAGCTGCTCCTGCGGCTGGAGGACCCGGCCGGTCCCGAGCCGGCCGCGCTGGTGCTGGAGATCACCGACCACCACCCCGCCCGGTCGGTGCGCGACGACCGGCCCGACCGGCCCGACCCCGCCGAGTACGGCCGGGGGCTGCAGCTCGTCGCCACCCTCGCCGAATCGTGGGGCATCACCTACCGCACCGGGCTCAAGACGGTCTGGGCCCGCCTCCTGGGCGACGACCGCTACGGACTGCCCGACGCCCCGCCCGCCGCCGACGCCCGCGGACGCGACGGCGTGGTCCTCACCTCCGCGGCCGGCCGCGCGGTGCGCGACGACGCGGGCTGGGCGGGACGCGGCGGGCTCTCCTTTCTCGCCGAGGCCTCCGGCCTCCTCACGGGCCAGCTCGACGAGGACCTGGTGGCCTCGACCGCCGGCCGGCTGCTGGTGCCGCGGCTGGCCGACTGGTGCGCGATCTGGCTGGAGAGCGAGAGCGGCGGCCCGGCCGCCGCCCCCCGGCTCGCGGGCGTCTGGCACAGCGACGAGGCACGGACCGCGCTGCTGCGCCCCGCACTGGAGAAAGAACCGCTCCGCCTGCCCGGGAGCGTCGGAACCGGCCCGGTGCCCATCCCGTGGCCCTGCGGTGCCGCGCCGGAGCGCGGGGGAGGCACGGGCGCCGCGCTCGCCCACCGCATCATCTCGGGCGGGCGCACACTCGGCGCCCTCCTCGTCGGCCGCGAGGGCGACGAGAACATCCCCGACGAGGTGGCCGCCCTCCTCGCCGACTTCGTGCGCCGGGTGGGCCTCGCCGTGGGCGCCGCCCGCGCCTACACCCGGCAGGCCACCATCAGCCGCATCCTGCAACGCGGTCTGCTGCCCAGCAAGGTCGCCGAGATACCGGGGGTCACCAGCGCCCTGGTGTACGAGCCGAGCGACGACGGCATGGTCGGCGGCGACTTCTACGACCTCTTCCCGTGCCCCGGCGGCCGCTGGTGCTTCGTGCTCGGCGACGTCCAGGGCAGCGGCCCCGAGGCCGCCGTCGTCACCGGCCTCGCCCGGCCCTGGCTGCGTCTGCTGTCCCGCGAGGGCTTCCGCGTCGGAGAGGTGCTCGACCGCCTCAACCGGCTCCTCCTGGACGACGCCATGGAGGCCGCCGAGGCCGCCGCGCTCATGGTCGCGGCGGCCGGAGGACAGCAGCTCCAGGGCGGCGAGCAGATCCAGGACGGCTCCCAGTCCCGCTTCCTCTCGCTGCTGTACGGCGACCTGGTGCCGCTCCCGGACGGCGGTGTGCGCTGCACCGTGGCGAGCGCCGGCCACCCGCTGCCGCTGCTGCTGCGGCCCGACGGGTCCGTACGCCCGGCGGCCGAACCCCAGGTGCTGCTCGGCATCGTCGAGGACGTGGCGTACGACAGCCGGAGCTTCGACCTGGCGCCCGGTGACAGCCTCCTCTGCGTGACCGACGGGGTGACGGAGCGGCGCTCGGGCCGGGTGATGTTCGACGACGCCGACGGCCTCGCACGGGTCCTGGAGGGGTGCGCGGGCCTTCCGGCCGCCGGGATAGCCGACCGGATCAAGCGGGCCGTCCACACCTTCGCCGAGCGCCCGCCGGACGACGACCTGGCCCTGCTCGTGATCCAGGTCGACGAGGACCGGCCGGCGGCTGTCCGGGGAAGCTCCGCCGGCGAGTGACAATGGACGGTATGCCTTCCGTACTGCCCGATGGTGAGCCCGTGCCCGACGACGGGGCGCTGCCCCGCCACGCCCTGGAAGGCGCCGCCGATCGGCCGCTCGGCTTCTACCTGCACGTGCCCTACTGCGCCACCCGCTGCGGCTACTGCGACTTCAACACCTACACCGCGACCGAGCTGCGCGGTTCCGGCGGCGCCCTGGCCTCCCGGGACACCTACGCCGCCCATCTGACCGAGGAGGTCCGGCAGGCCCGGAAGGTGCTCGGCGACGACCCCCGCCAGGTCCGCACGGTCTTCGTCGGCGGTGGTACGCCGACGCTGCTGCCCGCGGCCGACCTCGTCCGGATGCTCGCGGCGATCCGGGACGAGTTCGGGCTGGCCGAGGACGCGGAGATCACCACCGAGGCCAATCCGGAATCCGTCGACCCGGCCTATCTCGCGGCGCTCCGGGAGGGCGGCTTCAACCGCGTCTCCTTCGGGATGCAGAGCGCGCGGCAGCACGTCCTGAAGGTCCTGGACCGCACCCACACCCCGGGCAGGCCCGAGGCCTGCGTCGCCGAGGCGCGCGCGGCCGGCTTCGACCACGTCAACCTCGACCTGATCTACGGCACCCCCGGCGAGTCCGACGACGACTGGCGGGCCTCGCTGGACGCCGCGATCGGGGCCGGACCCGACCACGTGTCGGCGTACGCGCTGATCGTCGAGGAGGGGACCCGGCTCGCCCAGCGCATCCGCCGGGGCGAGGTCCCGATGACGGACGACGACGTCCACGCCGACCGGTACCTGATCGCCGACGAGGCGATGGCCGCGGCGGGCTTCTCCTGGTACGAGGTCTCGAACTGGTCCCGCACGCCGGAGGGCCGCTGCCTGCACAACGAGCTGTACTGGCGCGGCGCCGACTGGTGGGGGGCCGGACCCGGGGCGCACAGCCACGTCGGCGGGGTGCGCTGGTGGAACGTCAAGCACCCCGGCGCCTACGCGCAGGCCCTCGCCGAGGGCCGTTCGCCCGGGGCCGGCCGTGAGGTGCTCGGGGACGAGGACCGGCGGGTCGAGCGGATCCTGCTGGAGCTGCGCCTCGTCGAGGGCTGCCCGCTGTCCCTGCTGGCCCCCGCCGGCCTCGCCGCGGCGGGCCGTGCCGTGACCGACGGGCTGCTGGAGGCCGGGCCCTACGCCGAGGGACGCGCGGTCCTCACCCTCCGGGGGCGGTTGCTGGCCGACGCCGTGGTGCGGGACCTGGTGGACTGAGGTCCCGCCTCCACCGCGGCGCCCTCCCCGGGTGAGCGCTGCGGGGTCGCCCGCCGCCGTGGAAGACGGCGGAGGCCGCCTCGTTCTCCGCGCTGTCCCGCCACACTTCGCGTGTCATCAGCCCGTGCCTTCCCCTGAGCGCGGTCCTGCCGTCATCACTCAATAACGGATGGTCCGTGTGCGGCGCAGGTGTTCACGGGGATCGGTACCGTATCCTCCTCGAAGCTCCCGGGACATCACTCGGGAAGTGTGACGAAATCGATCAATTCCTCCACCCGGCCCAGGAGTTGCGGTTCCAGATCCTTGTAGGAGCCGATCCGGGAGAGGATGTGCTGCCAGGCCGCGCCGGTGTTCTCCGGCCAGCCCAGGGCGCGGCACACGCCCGTCTTCCAGTCCTGTCCGCGCGGCACGGAGGGCCATCCGGGGATGCCCACGGACGACGGCTTCACGGCCTCCCACACGTCGATGTACGGATGCCCCACCACCAGCACGTCGGCGCCGGTGACCTGGGCGGCGATCCGGGACTCCTTGGACCCGGGCACCAGGTGGTCGACCAGGACGCCGAGCCGGGCGTCCGGTCCCGGTGCGAACTCCCGCACGACGGCGGGGAGGTCGTCGACGCCCTCCAGGTACTCCACCACCACGCCCTCGATGCGCAGGTCGTCGCCCCAGACCCGCTCCACGAGCTCGGCGTCGTGCCGTCCCTCCACGTAGATCCGGCCCGCGCGCGCCACCCGGGCCCGCGCCCCGGGGACCGCCACCGAACCGGAGGCGGTGCGGGCGGGGCGGACCGGGCCGCCGCCCGACGGGCGCACCAGGGTGACCACCTTCCCCTCCAGCAGGAAGCCGCGCGGCTCCATGGGGAAGGCCCGGTGCTTGCCGAAACGGTCCTCCAGGGTGACCGTCGGCCCCTGGGCCGTCTTCTCGCACCGGATCACCGCACCGCAGAAGCCGCTGACGGCCTCCTCGACCACCAGGTCGGGCTCGGCGGGCACCTCGGGAGCGGGGGCGGACCTCTTCCACGGCGGAGTCAGGTCCGGCTGGTAGCTGCGCATGGCACGACGATAGACGGGCGCCCCGTCACGACACGCCGAAGCGCGCGGCCAGCCGGTCACGCTGGGCGCGGACGAAGGCCGCGTCCACCACGGCCCCGTGCCCCGGCACGTACAGCGCGTCCTCGCCGCCCAGTTGCAGCAGCCGGTCCAGGGCGGCCGGCCAGCGCGCCGGGACCGCGTCGCGCCCCGCCTGCGGCTCGCCCGACTCCTCGACCAGGTCGCCGCAGAGCACCACCACGGGGGAGCCCGGCACCAGCACCGCCAGGTCGTGGCCGCTGTGCCCGGGGCCCACGTTGGCCAGCAGCACCTGGAACCCGTCGCCTAGGTCGAGCGTCCACTCGCCGCTCACCTGGTGCCGCGGAGCCACCAGGGCGTCCGTGGCCGCGGTGGCGTCCGCCTCGCTCATCCCGTGCCGCACCGCGTCCGCGCGCAGCTCCGCGGCCCCGTGCGCCAGCAGGTCCGCCGTGCCGACCGCCCCGTAGACCTCCGCCCCGGAGAAGGCGGCGGTGCCCAGCACGTGGTCGAAGTGCGGATGGCTCAGTGCGATGTGCGTCACTCTCCGGCCCAGCAGGGCCTGTGCCTGGGTGCGCAGTTCCACGCCCTCCCGGAGCGTCGCACCCGTGTCGTAGAGCAGCGCCCCGTCCGTCCCGGCCACCAGGGCGGCGGTCGCGTCCCAGACGGGCAGGCGCCGCCGTCCCGTACCGCGGCCCAGCCGCTCCCAGCCGAACTCTTCCCAAGAGACGTCCATACGACGACGCTATCGGCAACGACCTGCGCGGTCCCGGGGCGGCGTGGCCGGTCGCCCTTGCCCCGGCCCCACCCCGCCCCCGTACACTGACCGGGGGATCGCTGGCACTCGCACGCGCAGAGTGCCAGGCGGAGGCCGAAGGACCACAGCTGGAGGTGTGCGCGGTGCTCAGCGAACGCAGACTCGAAGTGCTGCGCGCCATCGTCCAGGACTATGTCGGCACCGAGGAGCCCGTCGGCTCCAAGGCGCTCACGGAGCGGCACAGCCTCGGGGTCTCCCCGGCGACCGTCCGCAACGACATGGCGGTGCTGGAGGACGAGGGCTTCATCGCCCAGCCGCACACCAGTGCGGGGCGCATCCCGACGGACAAGGGCTACCGCCTCTTCGTCGACCGGCTCGCGGGCGTCAAGCCCCTGTCGTCGCCGGAGCGCCGGGCCATCCAGAACTTCCTCGACGGCGCGGTGGACCTCGACGACGTCGTGGGCCGCACGGTCCGGCTCCTCGCCCAGCTGACCCGGCAGGTCGCCGTCGTGCAGTACCCCTCGCTGACCCGGTCGACGGTCCGGCACGTGGAGCTCCTGTCGCTGGCCCCGGCCCGGCTGATGCTCGTGCTGATCACGGACACGGGCCGGGTCGAACAGCGTATGATCGACTGCCCCGCACCGTTCGGCGACACCTCGCTGGCCGATCTGCGGGCCCGGCTCAACAGCCGGGTCGTGGGACGCCGCTTCGCGGACGTCCCGCGGCTGGTGCAGGACCTGCCGGAGTCCTTCGAGGCCGAGGACCGGGGGACCGTCTCGACGGTGCTCTCCGTCCTCCTGGAGACTCTGGTCGAGGAAACGGAGGAGCGGCTGATCATCGGCGGCACCTCCAACCTCACCCGTTTCGGCCACGACTTCCCGGTGATGATCCGGCCGGTGCTGGAGGCACTGGAGGAGCAGGTCGTGCTGCTGAAGCTGCTGGGTGAGGCGACGGATTCGGGCATGACCGTACGGATCGGGCACGAGAACGCCCACGAGGGCCTCAACGCCACGTCCGTCGTCGCGGTCGGCTACGGTTCGGGCGACGAGGCAGTCGCCAAACTCGGCGTGGTCGGACCGACCCGCATGGACTACCCCGGAACGATGGGAGCGGTACGCGCAGTGGCACGTTACGTCGGACAGATCCTGGCGGAGTCGTAAGTGGCCACGGACTACTACGCCGTACTCGGCGTGCGCCGCGACGCTTCCCAGGACGAGATCAAGAAGGCGTTCCGGAGGCTCGCCCGCGAGCTGCACCCGGACGTCAATCCCGATCCGAAGACCCAGGAGCGGTTCAAGGAGATCAACGCCGCCTACGAGGTGCTGTCGGACCCGCAGAAGAAGCAGGTCTACGACCTCGGCGGAGACCCGCTCTCCCAGTCGGGCGGTGGCGGCGGTGCCGGTGGCTTCGGTGCCGGCGGCTTCGGCAACTTCAGCGACATCATGGACGCGTTCTTCGGCAACGCGACCCAGCGCGGCCCCCGTTCGCGGACCCGCCGCGGCCAGGACGCCATGATCAGGCTGGAGATCGACCTCAACGAGGCGGCCTTCGGCACGACCAAGGACATCCAGGTCGACACGGCCGTCGTCTGCACGACGTGCAGCGGCGAGGGCGCCGCCCCCGGCACCTCCGCGCAGACCTGTGACATGTGCCGCGGCCGCGGTGAGGTCTCCCAGGTCACCAGGTCCTTCCTCGGCCAGGTCATGACCTCGCGCCCCTGCCCGCAGTGCCAGGGCTTCGGCACGGTCGTGCCGACCCCGTGCCCCGAGTGCGCCGGGGACGGCCGCATCCGCTCGCGGCGCACCCTCACCGTGAAGATCCCCGCGGGCGTCGACAACGGCACCCGGATCCAGCTCGCCGGGGAGGGCGAGGTCGGCCCCGGCGGTGGCCCCGCCGGTGACCTGTACGTCGAGATCCACGAGGTCGCCCACGCGGTGTTCCAGCGCCGCGGCGACGATCTCCACTGCACGGTCACCATCCCGATGACGGCCGCCGCGCTGGGCACCCAGGTGCCGCTGGAGACGCTCGACGGCCTGGAGGAGATCGACATCAGGCCGGGCACCCAGTCCGGCCAGTCGGTCCCGCTGCACGGGCGCGGCATCACGCACCTGCGCGGCGGCGGACGCGGCGACCTGATCGTGCACGTCGAGGTCATGACCCCGACGAAGATGGACCCCGAGCAGGAACGCCTCCTGCGGGAGCTGGCCAAGCTGCGCGGCGAGGAGCGGCCCACGGGCCAGTTCCAGCCGGGACAGCAGGGCCTCTTCTCCCGCCTGAAGGACGCCTTCAACGGTCGCTGACCCCGCCCACGGCACCGCCCGCCGGTCCCGTGGACCCGGACACCGCACCGCCCGCCGGTCCCGTACCGGCGGGCGGTGCCGCGTCCGGGGCGGCCCGCCCGCCGTGTGAAGGGGCTGATTCGGCCGGATCCGCCGGACGTGGCACGATGCGGTCATGTCCTCGCCGTTCACCGGTCTCTGCCGGTACCCGATCGTGCAGGCCCCGATGGCGGGAGGCGCCTGCGGACCGGAGCTCGCCGCCGCCGTCGGCGAGGCCGGAGGCCTCGGCTTCCTCGCCGCCGGCTACCGGACGGCGGACGGGATGCACCACGAGGTCGAACGGCTCCGCGGGATGACCGGCCGGCCCTTCGGCGTGAACCTCTTCATGCCCCAGCCCCGCGTCGCCGACCCCGGGGCCGTCGAGGTCTACCGCCACGAGCTCGCCGCCGAGGCGGCCCGGTACGAGACCCCCCTCGGCGACCCGGACGACGGCGGGGACGACGGCTACGACGCCAAGGTCGCGATCCTCCTGGACGCCCCGGTCCCCGTGGTCTCCTTCACCTTCGGCTGCCCCACCCGCGAGGTCCTCGACGCCTTCGCCGCCGCCGGCACGCTCACCGTCGTCACGGTCACCTCCGCAGAGGAGGCGCGGGACGCCGGACGGGCGGGTGCCGGCGCCCTCTGCGTCCAGGGCGCCGAGGCCGGCGGCCACCGGTCCACGCACCGCGACGATCCGCGGGCCTCCCTCGACGGCACCGGGCTGCTCACCCTGCTCGCCGAGGTCCGCGAGGCGGTGGACCTGCCGGTCGTCGCGGCCGGCGGGCTGATGCGCGGCTCCCAGATCGCCGCCGTCCTGGCGGCCGGCGCCGACGCCGCCCAGCTCGGCACGGCGTTCCTGCCCTGCCCCGAGTCGGGCGCGCACCCGCTGCACAAACAGGCCCTGACCGACCCGCTGTTCGCGACGACGGCCCTGACCCGGGCGTTCTCCGGCCGCCCCGCGCGCGGGCTGGTCAACCGGTTCCTGCGGGAGCACGGGCCGTACGCCCCCGCCGCCTACCCGCAGGTGCACCGGCTGACCGCCGGGCTGCGCAGGGCGGCGGCCGAGGCGGGCGACGCCCAGGGCATGGCCCTGTGGGCGGGCCAGGGGCACCGGCTGGCACGCGAGCTGCCCGCCGGGGAACTCGTCGCCCTGCTCGCCGCGGAGACGGACGCCGCGCGTGCGGCGCTGAGTGTGAGGAGCCCCCGGTGACCGCACCGGTCTTCATCGTCGAACAGCTGCCCGAGGGGCCGGAGTTCGTCCTGGACGGCCCCGAGGGGCGGCACGCCGTGTCCGTGCGGCGGCTGAACCCGGGGGAGGACCTCGTCCTGACCGACGGGCGGGGCCGCTGGGCGGCCGGCGTCGTCCGGGCGGCCGAGGGCAAGGACCGGCTCCTGGTCACCGTCCCGGAGGGCGTGCGGGAGGAGCCGGAGCCCGTACCGCACCTCACCGTCGTGCAGGCGCTGCCCAAGGGCGACCGCGGGGAGCTCGCCGTCGAGACCATGACCGAGACGGGCGTCGACGCGATCGTGCCCTGGCAGGCCGCGCGCTGCATCACGCAGTGGAAGGGCGACCGCGGTCTCAAGTCGCTCGGCAAGTGGCGCAGCACCGCGCGCGAGGCCGGGAAGCAGTCCCGCCGGGTGCGCTTCCCCGAGGTGCGGGACGCCATGACCACGAAGCAGGTCGCCTCGCTCCTCGCCGGGGCGGACTTCGCGGGCGTCCTGCACGAGGACCGGCTCAGCGGCAGCGAACCGCTCGCCACCGCGGAACTCCCCGCCCGGGGAACGATCGTGCTGGTCGTCGGCCCGGAGGGCGGGGTGTCACCGCAGGAGCTGGCCGCCTTCGCCGAGGCGGGCGCCCCCGCCTACCGGCTCGGCCCCAGCGTGCTGCGCACCTCGACCGCCGGCACCGCCGCGGCGGCCCTGCTGATGGGACGCACCGGGCGCTGGAGCTGACGGCCGCCCGCCCCGCCCGGCCGGATAGCATGCCGGTGTACTGATCACGAGGACCGAACGACCGAGGAGGCCGGGCCATGGCGGGAGAGCCGCAGACCGACTGCCTGTTCTGCAAGATCGTGACGGGTGACATCCCGGCGACCATCGTCCGGGAGAGCGCGACGACCGTCGCCTTCCGCGACATAAACCCCCAGGCCCCCACGCACGTCCTGGTCATCCCCAAGGCGCACCACGCGGACGCCGCGGCGCTCGCCGCGGCCGACCCGCAGGCCGCCGCCGACGTGCTGCGCGAGGCGGGGCTGGTCGCCGCCGACGAGGGGATCGCCGAGACCGGCTACCGCATCGTGCTCAACACCGGCACCGGCGCCGGACAGACCGTGTTCCACGCGCACGCCCACGTCCTGGGCGGTCGCGGGATGCAGTGGCCCCCCGGCTAGACGGCCGCCATCCGTGTCCGCGCGCGAGCTCGTGGTCCTCGGCACCGCCAGTCAGGTGCCGACCCGCCACCGCAACCACAACGGCTACCTGCTGCGCTGGGACGGCGAGGGCATCCTCTTCGACCCGGGCGAGGGGACCCAGCGCCAGATGCTGCGGGCGGGCGTCGCCGCGCACGACATCGACCGGATCTGCGTCACGCACTTCCACGGCGACCACTCCCTGGGCCTGGCGGGCGTCATCCAGCGGATCAACCTCGACCAGGTCCCGCACCCCGTCACCGCGCACTTCCCGGCGAGCGGGCAGCGCTTCTTCGACCGGCTGCGGTACGCCACCGCCTACCGCGAGTCGGTCGAGCTGACCGAGGCGCCCGTCGCCGCCGACGGCGTGCTGGCCACCACCGGCGCGTACACCCTCACCGGGCACCGGCTCTCGCACCCCGTCGAGTCCTACGGCTACCGCCTCACCGAGCCGGACCGGCCGCGCATGCTGCCCGCGAAACTGGCCGAGCACGGCATCGCGGGGCCCGACGTCGGACGGATCCAGCGGGACGGAACGCTGCGCGGCGTCCCGCTGGAGGCGGTCTCCGAGACCCGCCGCGGTCAGCGCTTCGCCTTCGTCATGGACACCCGGCTCTGCGACGGCGCGTTCGCGCTGGCCGAGGGATGCGACATGCTGGTCATCGAGTCGACGTTCCTCGACGAGGACGGCCGGCTCGCCGCCGACCACGGCCACCTCACCGCGGGACAGGCGGCCCGGGTGGCGCGGGAGTCCGGCGTACGGCACCTCGTGCTGACGCACTTCTCCCAGCGCTACACCGACCCCGACGCCTTCGAACGCCAGGCCAGGGCAGCCGGCTTCACCGGCGAACTGACCATCGCCCAGGACCTCATCCGGGTCCCGGTACCCACCCGCCACACGTAACGAGAACCCCGTGCACCTCCCCAAAGCCGAACTCCACCTCCACATCGAAGGAACCCTCGAACCCGAGCTGGCCTTCGCCCTCGCCGCGCGCAACGGCGTGGACCTGCCCTACGCGGACACCGAGGAACTGCGCACGGCGTACCTCTTCGAGGACCTGCAGTCCTTCCTCGACCTGTACTACGCGCTGATGGCGGTGCTGCGCACCGAGGAGGACTTCGCCGAGCTGGCCGACGCCTACCTCGCCCGCGCCGCCGCCCAGGGCGTCCGGCACGCGGAGATCTTCTTCGATCCGCAGGCCCACACCGACCGCGGCGTCCCGATCGGCACCGTCGTCGAGGGGCTCGGCCGGGCGCTGGAGCGCAGCGAGGAGACGCACGGCGTCTCCACCCAGCTGATCATGTGCTTCCTGCGCGACCGGTCCGCGGAGTCGGCGCTGGAGACGCTGGAGGCCGCGAAACCGTACCTGCACCGCATCAGCGCCGTCGGCCTCGACTCGGCGGAGGTCGGCCACCCGCCCGCGAAGTTCCGCGCGGTGTACGAGGCCGCCACGGCCCTGGGCCTGCGCAAGGTCGCCCACGCGGGCGAGGAGGGCCCGCCGGAGTACATCCGGGAGGCCCTCGACGTCCTCGGCGTGGAGCGGATCGACCACGGCCTGCGCTGCCTGGAGGACCCGGACCTCGTGGACCGGCTGGTCTCCGAGCGGATCCCGCTGACGCTCTGCCCGCTCTCGAACGTCCGGCTGCGGGCCGTCGACGTCCTGGAACAGCACCCGCTGCGCACGATGATGGACGCGGGACTGCTCTGCACGGTGAACTCCGACGACCCGGCCTACTTCGGCGGATACGTCGGAGACACCTTCCACGCCGTGCACGAGGCCCTCGGCCTGGGCCGCGAGCAGCTGCGCACGCTGGCCCGCAACTCCTTCGAGGCGGCCTTCCTCGACCACGACGAGGAGCGCAGGGCGCGCTACCTCTCCGAGGTCGAGGCGTACGCGTTCGACTGACCGGCACCGCCCGGTCCTGCCGTGCGGAACGCGCTGCGTCCCAGCCGCCTGCGCCGCAGCGAGGGCATGCTGATCTCCGTGACCGCCTGCTCCGGCGCGCCCAGCTTGGGCACCGCGCCGGACAGGCTGTTGGTCGTGGCGGCGAGCAGCGCGGCCGGGGCGCCGCCCCTGCGCCGGACGGAGCCGGGCACCAGCGGCCGGCCACCGGTGTGCAGGGCGACCGCGGTGACCGGGGCCGCGACCAGGAGGGTGGCGGCCCCCAGGACGAGCCCCATCACCGCGTAGCCCGCCTGCTCGGAGAGCACACTGCCGAGCAGCGGACCGCACGCCGTGCCGACGGACGCCGCCGAGCCCGCGAGGACCGCCCAGCGGCCGCGCACGTCCAGCGAGGCCGCGAGCCCGATCAGGTACGACAGGACCACCGGGTAGAAGGTGTTCCACGCGATCTCGCCGGTCGCGAAGGACCCCAGGTCCTCGGCGGACGAGCTCAGCACGATGCTGGCCGCGATGATCATCGTCCCGACGCCGATCGGCACCGCCCGCCCGAGGCGGGCCCCCAGCACGCCCGCGCCCATCACGCCGAGCAGCCCGGCCCCCAGCGCGGCGGCGAACACGGCGCCGATGGCCACCTCGGAGAGGCCGACCTGGACGGCGCCGATACGGCTGCTCACGCCCCACAGGGCGTTCTGCGCCATGGACCAGACGAGCATCCCGCCCGCCAGTACCAGCCCGGACCGCCGGTGCGGCAGCCGTCCCTGGAGCGGTGAGGTCCCGCCGGCGGGCACCGACTCGCCCAGCCGGGAGGTCGCGGGCCAGACGAGGAGGGCGACCAGGGCGATGGACGCGAACGGCAGCCGGTGGCCGCCGCCCAGGTGGGGGATCGTCAGATAGAGGGCTCCCGCCGTCGCCGAGACGCTGAGCAGCCCGAGCGAGGAGGTGCGGTGCGGATCGTGCTGCGCCGCGATGCCGGAGGCCGCGACGGCGGTCGCCGCGCCCGAGCCGAGCCCGCCGACCACGACGCCCGCGACCACCAGCGGCACCGAGGTGGTCAGCGCCGCGCAGCCGTACCCGAGCGCGGCGAGCAGCAGCCCCGCGCGCGCCGGTCTCCGCGACCCGAATCTCTCGACGCGCCCCGCCAGCCCGAAGCCGGCCGAGGCCGAACTGAGCAGGAGGGCGCTGCCGACCAGACCGGCCTCGGCCGAGGTCAGCCCCAGATAGGTGCTGAGGCGGCCGACGATGGTGGGGAGCAGATAGGCGGCGAGGTAACCGGCGGTGAACACGGCGACCAGGGGCCACGCGGCGCGGGGGCGCGAGGACATGGGCGTTCCCGAAGACATGCCTGAGCAGGCGTAAAAGGGCAGGGGAGGGTGGGGCAGGGTGGTGCGGGGAAGGGTGGAGCGGAGGGAGCGGCACATGTCGTCGGCCGTGCCGAACGGTGCTCGCGGGGCAATTTGTATCAAGGGCTCCCCGGCAACGGAAAGTCGGCTCGATGTGATCTGGGTCACTTACATGTTTATGCATTTCCAGGCCGGGTAGCAGCGCATGTTTATGCAGGTGGGAGTGAGTGCGCGCGCCCCGGCGCGGACCCTCCGGAAGCCGGGCCGGATCCGGCACACTGGCCGGATCTTGCACGGTTCAGATCCGCACGGCCGGGGAGCGCACGGTGAGTACACGGAATCCAGGCATCGACCCGCTGCTCGGGCTGCGCGCCCCGCAGGACCCGCCCTGCGACGTCTTCCTGACCGGCACGGTCTTCCTGGACATCGTCTTCACCGGCCTGGACAGCGCGCCGGTGCGCGGGACGGAGTCCTGGGCCCGGGGGATGGGATCCAGCCCCGGAGGCGTCGCCAACATGGCCACCGCGCTCGCCCGGCTCGGCCTGCGCACCTCGCTGGCCGCCGCGTTCGGGGACGACCACTACGGCGAGTACTGCTGGGACGCCCTCGAACAGGGCGAGGGCATCGACCTGTCCATGTCGCACACGGTCCCCGGCTGGCACTCGCCGGTCACCGTCTCCATGGCGTACGAGGGCGAGCGCACGATGGTCTCGCACGGCCACGAGGCCCCGGCCCCGGCCGCCTCCGAGGTGCCCGGCGGCACGTTTCCGCACTGCCCGCCGCGCGCCCGGGCCGCCATCGCCTCGCTGACCCCCGGCCGCAGCGAGCCCTGGGTCGCGTCGGCCGCCCGGAACGGCGCACTGGTCTTCGCCGACGTGGGCTGGGACGAGACCGGCCGCTGGGACCTGGACGCCCTGCCCGATCTCGGACACTGCCTGGCCTTCCTCCCCAACGCGGAGGAGGCCATGCGCTACACCCGCACGGACTGCCCGCGCGCCGCCGCCCACGCCCTGGCCGAGCGGGTCCCCCTCGCCGTGGTCACCCTCGGGGCGGAGGGCGCCTACGCGGTGGACGGGCGGACGGGGACGGCGGCCGAGGTGCCCGCCATCGAGGTGGAGGCGCTCGACCCCACCGGGGCGGGCGACGTCTTCGTCGCCGGGTTCGTCACGGGCACGCTGGCCGGCTGGCCGCTCGCCGACCGCCTCGCCTTCGCCGGTCTCACGGCCGCCCTGTCCGTGCAGGAGTTCGGCGGATCCCTGTCCGCACCCGGATGGGCGGAGGTGGCCGCCTGGTGGCAGCAGGTGCGCACCTGCGCCGGCCAGGACCCGGCGGCACTGGAGCGCTACGCCTTCCTGGAGAAGCTCCTGCCCGCGAGCAGCAGGGCCTGGGCCCTGCGCCGGGCCGTCCCGACCATCGGCTTCCGGCAGTGAAGAGCTGATGATCACCGGGTAAAACCTGTCGGCGTTGTCGGCGGCTGGTCGTACGCTGGTAGTCCGGAGGCGGTCGAGCCGCGACAGCCCTGCAACGGGAGGTATGCGCAGGCCCGAGGGCCGGCCCATGACTCAGTCACCCACACAACCGCAGGCGACGGCCCGGATCAGCATTCCGGCCGCGCACCCCATGGTGATGCTCCTGGGGTCGGGCGATTCGCTGCTGCGCGTGATCGAAACGGCGTTCCCGGCCGTCGACATCCATGTCCGGGGCAACGAGATCAGCGTGACGGGCGGGGCGGCGGACGTCGCCCTCGTCCAGCGCCTGTTCGACGAGATGGTGCTGGTGCTGCGCACCGGGCTGCCGATGACGGAGGACGCTGTGGAACGCTCGATCGCCATGCTCAGGGCGAGCGGCAACGGCAACGCCGAGGGCGCGGAGACCCCCGCCGAGGTGCTGACCCAGAACATCCTCTCCAGCCGTGGCCGCACGATCCGGCCCAAGACCCTCAACCAGAAGCGCTACGTCGACGCGATCGACTCGCACACCATCGTCTTCGGTATCGGCCCCGCGGGCACCGGCAAGACCTATCTCGCCATGGCCAAGGCGGTCCAGGCCCTGCAGTCCAAGCAGGTCAGCCGGATCATCCTGACCAGGCCCGCCGTCGAGGCGGGGGAGCGGCTCGGCTTCCTGCCCGGCACGCTCTTCGACAAGATCGACCCGTATCTGCGCCCGCTCTACGACGCCCTGCACGACATGCTCGACCCCGACTCGATCCCCCGCCTCATGGCCGCGGGCACGATCGAGGTCGCGCCGCTGGCCTACATGCGCGGTCGCACCCTGAACGACGCGTTCATCATCCTGGACGAGGCGCAGAACACCAGCGCCGAGCAGATGAAGATGTTCCTCACCCGTCTCGGCTTCGACTCGAAGATCGTCATCACCGGTGACGTCACCCAGGTCGACCTGCCGACCGGGACCAGGAGCGGTCTGCGGCAGGTCCAGGAGATCCTGGACGGCGTCGAGGACGTGCACTTCTCCCGGCTCACCTCCCAGGATGTCGTCCGGCACAAGCTCGTCGGCCGTATCGTCGACGCGTACGAGAAGTACGACAACGCAGAGGGCCGCACCGGCCGCAACGGGAAGTAGTCGCAGCGCACCATGTCGATCGACGTCAACAACGAGTCCGGAACCGAGGTCGACGAGCAGGCGATCCTCGACATCGCCCGCTACGCGCTCGCCCGGATGCGGATCCACCCGCTGTCCGAGCTCTCGGTGATCGTGGTGGACACCGCCGCCATGGAGCAGCTCCACATCCAGTGGATGGACCTCCCGGGCCCGACGGATGTCATGTCCTTCCCGATGGACGAGCTGCGTCCGCCGGCCAAGGACGACGAGGAGCCCCCGCAGGGGCTCCTCGGTGACATCGTGCTCTGCCCGGAGGTCGCCACCAAGCAGGGCCAGGACGCCGAGACGCAGCACTCCATGGACGAGGAGCTCCAGCTCCTCACCGTCCACGGGGTGCTGCACCTCCTCGGGTACGACCACGAGGAACCGGACGAGAAGGCCGAGATGTTCGGCCTCCAGGCGGCGATCGTCGACGGCTGGCGCGGCGAGCGCGGCCTGACCGGTCCCTCTCCCGCCCCCACGGTCTCGTGAGCGTCCCCCTCATCTCCGGTGCGGTCCTGCTGATCGTCGTCGGCTGGCTCGCGGCCTGCGCCGAGACGGGCATCGCCCGCACGTCGAGCTTCCGCGCGGCCGAGGCCGTGCGGGCCGGCCGCCGGGGCAGCGCCAAGCTGGAACAGGTCGCCGCCGACCCCACCCGCTATCTCAACGTCGCGCTCCTCGTGCGGGTCGCCTGCGAGATGTCGGCCGGTGTCCTGGTCACCTACGCCTGCCTCCAGGAGTTCACCGAGACCTGGCAGGCCCTCGCCCTCGCCATGGGCGTCATGGTCCTCGTCAGCTACGTCGCCATCGGCGTCTCGCCGCGCACCATCGGCCGCCAGCACCCGCTGAACACCTCCACGGCCGCCGCGTACGTCCTGCTGCCGCTGGCCAGGATCATGGGGCCGATCCCGCAGCTGCTGATCCTCCTCGGCAACGCGCTGACCCCGGGCAAGGGCTTCCGCAAGGGACCCTTCGCCAGTGAGGCCGAACTGCGCGCCATGGTCGACCTCGCCGAGCAGGAGTCGCTCATCGAGGACGACGAGCGCCGCATGGTGCACTCCGTCTTCGAGCTCGGCGACACGCTCGTGCGCGAGGTCATGGTGCCCCGCACGGACCTCGTCTGCATCGAGCGGTACAAGACGGTCCGTCAGGCGCTGACCCTCGCGCTCCGCTCCGGCTTCTCCCGCATCCCGGTCACCGGGGAGAACGAGGACGACATCGTCGGGATCGTCTACCTCAAGGACCTGGTCCGCAAGACCCACATCAACCGGGACGCCGAGGCCGACCTGGTCTCCACGGCGATGCGTCCCGCCGCCTTCGTCCCCGACACGAAGAACGCCGGTGACCTGCTGCGCGAGATGCAGCAGGAGCGCAGCCACGTCGCCGTCGTCATCGACGAGTACGGCGGCACGGCCGGCATCGTCACCATCGAGGACATCCTGGAGGAGATCGTCGGCGAGATCACCGACGAGTACGACCGCGAACTCCCGCCGGTCCAGGAGCTGGAGAACGGCTGCTTCCGGGTGACCGCCCGGCTCGACATCGGTGATCTCGGGGAGCTCTTCGGCCTCGACGCCTACGACGACGAGGACGTGGAGACGGTCGGCGGCCTGCTGGCGAAGGCGCTGGGGCGGGTCCCGATCGCCGGAGCCTCCTCGATCGTCGACCTCCCCGACGGGCGCAAGCTCCGCCTCACCGCGGAGTCCCCGGCCGGCCGCAGGAACAAGATCGTCACGGTGCTGGTGGAGCCGGAGGGAGCGGAAGCGGTATGACCCCGCAGGAACTGCGCGCGTTCTGCCTGGAGTTCAACGCGAGCACGGAGGAGTTCCCCTTCGGACCCGAGACCTCGGTCTTCAAGGTCCTGGGCAAGATGTTCGCCCTCGGCGCGCTCGACGCCCCGCCGCTGAAGGTCAGCCTCAAGTGCGACCCGGACGACGCGCTGCGGCTCCGCAAGGAGCACCCGGCCGTGGTCCCCGGATGGCACCTGAACAAGCGGCACTGGAACACGGTGACGGTCTCCGGACTCCCGGACCGGATGGTCCGGGAGCTCGTGGAGGACAGCTACGACCTGGTGGTGGCCGGACTCCCCAAGGCGGAACGCCTGCGCCTGGACCGTCCGTAGAAGCCGGAACCCCGGCCCCCGGAACCCCGGCCCCCCCGCCCCCCCCCGCCCGCCCCGGGGCCCCGGGGGCCCCGCCCCGTCCCCCCCCCCAGCACCACACAACCCCACCCCACAA
>NZ_JBEXRT010000032.1:0-87070 GCF_040613235.1 Streptomyces sp. NPDC006296
GGCCCCGCGCCCGCCCTCCCGGGGGGCCCCGCCCGGCGGCCCCGGGGGGCGCGCCCGGCCGGGTGGGGGGGATGTGGGGGCCGGCCGGGGCGCGCGCGGAGGGGATGGTACGAGGGATCCGGGGCCGCGGGTGCGAAGGATCCGCGGCCTCGGAAGTACGGGGGTGAGCGGACTAGCCGAAGGCGCCGAACGCCTTGGTGAAGGCCAGCGGTTCCTGGACGATCGAGCTGCAGGTGGCGTCCGCGGTCGGCTGCGCACCACCCGCGCACTGCACGTCCCGGGTGCCGGACCACATCGCCAGCCTGCCGATGCCCTTCTCCTGGGCGAAGTCCACCAGCTGCTCGGCGTCCTCGACCGTGAAGATCTCGGTGGCGACGTCGTTCACGCCGATCATCGGGGTGACCGCGACCGCCTGCCAGGCCTCCGCGTCCGACAGCCCCAGCACACCCTTGATCTGGGCCTGGGTGGCGGTGGCCGCCTGGGTGGCGTAGTCGCCCATGTCGCCGCTGTAGGAGGCGCCGTAGTCCATCGCCATGATGTTGACCGCGTCGACGCGCACGCCGTTCTCCTTCGCGTCCACGATCAGGTCCACGCCGGGCTGGGTCAGGCCCTCGGGCATGACCGGCAGCGTGAAGGACACGTCGAGTCCGGGGTGGGCCTCCTGGAGCTGCGCGACGGCCTGCGAGCGGCGGGTGTTGGCGGCGGCGTCGGGCAGCGCCCCGCCCTCGATGTCGAAGTCGACCTTGGTCAGTCCGTAGGCGTCGATGACCTTGCCGTAGGCCGTGGCGAGCTCGGACGCGGAGGAGCAGTGCAGGGCCAGTTCGGCGCCCGCCGCCCCGCCGAAGCTGACCCGCACGTCGCCGCCCTCGGCGCGCAGCGCGTCGATCTGTGCGGCCACCTGGTCGTCGCCCAGCCCCGTGACCCCGCCCCACAGCGGGGTGCAGCTCCCGCCCGAGGTGATGAACGCCAGGTTGAACTCCTTGACGCCGGTCTTCGACGCGGTGTCCAGCAGGTCGTAGGCGGGGTGGAGGGACGTGTCGACGTACGGGGCGAATCCCGCCGGACCGCCGGGCGCCGCGGTCGGCTCGGACGTCGCGCTCTCCGAGGGCGTCGCGCTCTCCGTCGGCGTCGCCGCGTCCGTGGGCGCCGCCGTGGGCGCGGACGTCGGGGTCCCGGTCGGGCGTCCGCTCGGTTCGGGCGCGGTGCCACCGTCCGCGGAGCACGCGGCCTCGTTGATGAGGCAGCCGCGCGGATCGGCGGCCTTCTCCTCGGAGGAGGCGACGAAGCCGACCGTCACGGACCCGCCGGGGGCGATGTCCTTGTTCCAGCTCTCGGGCTTCACGGTCACATGGGTGCCGTCGACGGTGTGCTCGCCGTTCCAGAGGGAGTCGATCCTCGTGCCGGCCGGCAGGTCGAATTCGAGCGTCCACCCGGACTGCGTGCTGCCGGTGTCGTTCGAGACGACGTACTGCCCGGTGTAGCCGCCGGTCCAGCCGCTGGCCCTGGTGTAGGCGGCGCCGACGGCCGCCGCCTGGGCGGTGCCGGTGAGGGCGAAGACCGTGCCGCCCACGACCGCTGCGGCGACGAGGGCGCCGACGGCCTTCGTGCGGGTGCTCGCCGTACGGCGGTGCGTGCTGGTGCCCATCGCGTGCCTGCCTTCGTGGTGCTGCCGGGGGGTGATTGCGCCTGAACGCTAGCCGCCGCGAACCGGGCAAAAGGCACGCATGCGAACCTGGCCGGAGTTCTTAGGGTTCGCTTAAGGAGGACATCGGTACGGGTTAAGACCGGGACGCGGGAGCCGGTCGCGGCCGGGGTGACGCGGCGTCAGCCGTCGGTCCGGCGCTCCGCTCCGGCTCCCCGGGCGCCACGGGGTCCGGGGGTGCGCGTCCGGCCCGCCCACGGCCCCCGTGCGCCGCCGCGGCGCCCGACCCGGTGCCCCCGGCGCGGCCGTTCGGCCGGACCGCCGTCCAGCCCGATCCAGATGCGCACCTCGGTGCCGCCGAGCACCGAGCGCCCGATCCGCAGGTCACCACCGGTGGACTCGGCGATCCTGCGGACGATGTCGAGTCCCAGCCCGGTCGATCCCACCCCGCCGCGCGCCCCGCCCCGCCCGCTGGCACCCCGGGCGAGGGCGGACGCCGGATCGGGGATGCCGGGGCCGGCGTCCGAGACGAGCACGAGCACCGCGTCACCGCTGTGGTGCACGTCGACGGCGAAGGCGGTGCCTTCCGGCGTGTGCCGGAACACGTTGCCGAGCAACGCGTCGAGGGCGGCGGCCAGTTCGGCCCGCGCCACCGGGATCCGCACCGTGCGGTCCACGCCCGCCAGCCGTACGGTGCGGCCCTCGTCCTCGGCGAGTGCGGACCAGAACCCCATGCGCTCCCGGATGACCTCGGACGCGTCGCACCCGGCGCCCGTCTGCCCGCCCTGGGTCTGCGGGCGCTGCTCCCGCGCCGTGCGGATGATGGTGTCGACCTCGTGCTCCAGCTGCTGGACGGCCGCCCTGGTCTGCTCCGCCGCCGGGCCCTCGCCCAGCGAGGCCGCGTTGAGGCGGAGCACCGTCAGCGGGGTGCGGAGCCGGTGCGAGAGGTCGGCGGCCAGCTCGCGCTCGTTGGCCAGGAGCTGGACCACCTGGTCGGCCATCGAGTTGAAGGCGACGGCCGCGGAGCGGAGTTCGGTGGGACCCTCCTCGGGGACCCGGGTGCCCAGGCGCCCCTCCCCCAGGTTCTGCGCGGCGCCCGCGAGCTGCCGGGCCGGTCCCACCATGCGTACGCCGAGCCGGTCGGCCACGGCCACCGAGCCGACGATCAGCGCGACGCCGACCCCGGCGAGCACCAGCCAGGCGGTGCCGACCCCGTGGGAGACGTCCTCCTCGGCCACGAAGACCTCCACGACCGCGGTGCCCCGGGAGCCCAGCGCGGTGGGCTGGAGCAGCACGGAGCCGCCGGGGACGTCGGCGATGGAGGCGCGCCCGGACGTCCGTACGGTCTCCAGGTCGTCCTGGGTGGCGCGCCGGGTGCCGATCTCCAGCCGGGGGCCGCCGGTGCCGGCCGCGGGCACGTGCACCGCGAGGCGGCCGCGGCCGCCGGGTTCGGTGGACAGGACGGCGCGGGTCAGTTCCTCGCGGTCGGTGGTGATGGTGAGGGTGGGGCCGATGGTGGCGGCCTGCCGCTCGGCGTCGGAGAAGGCGCGGTCGCGGGCCATCTCCTTGATGACGAGCCCGAGCGGGACCGCGAAGGCGATCACGACCATGGCGGTGACGGCCAGGCAGACCTTGACCAGGGCCCATCTCATGCGGTGGGGTCCGCGGCCGGTGGCTGGAGCTTCACGCCGACCCCGCGCAGGGTGTGCAGATAGCGCGGCCGTGCGGCGGTCTCGCCCAGCTTGCGGCGGAGCCAGGAGAGGTGGACGTCGATGGTCTGGTCGTCCCCGTAGGACTGCTTCCAGACCTCGGCGAGCAGTTCGCGGCGGGGGACGACGACCCCGGGGCGGCCCGCGAGGAAGGCCAGCAGGTCGAACTCGCGGCGGGTCAGGTCCAGTACGGTGCCGTCCAGTTCGGCCCTGCGGCGCAGCGGGTCGATGGAGAGTCCGCCGACCTGGAGGACGCGCGGCGGGGGCGCCTGGGCGCCGGCTCCCCGGGTGCGGCGCAGGACGGCCGCCATGCGGGCGGAGAGGTGCTCCACCGAGAACGGCTTGGTGAGGTAGTCGTCCGCCCCGTCGTTGAGGAGCCGGACGATCTCGGCCTCGTCGTCCCGCGCGGTCGCGATGATCACGGGTACGTCGGTGATGGAGCGCAGCATCTTCAGCGCCTCGGCGCCGTCGAGGTCGGGCAGCCCGAGGTCGAGGACGACGACGTCGAAGCGGAAGTGCGCGACCTCGCGCAGCGCTTCGAGGGCGGTGCCGACACTGCGCACCGTGTGCGAGGCCTCGGTCAGGTGGCGGATGAGGGCGGAACGCACGAACTGGTCGTCCTCGACCACGAGCACACTAGGCATGCGCCGCACCGTAACCCATCCGGAGGAACGGGGTCCCCTCCAGGACAGGGCCGGTGCGGGTGGTGCAGGATGTGCCCGATGCAACGAGGACTCGTACACGTGATCGCGTGGTCGCTCGCCACGGGTGGGGCGGCCACCCTGTCCTGGTGGGGCGTGCACACGGTCATGTCGGGCACCGTGTACGACCCTCCCCGCGCGGTTCCGATCACGGTGGGGACCGGGGGCGGGCAGGGCACGGAGGAGCCGGTGTCGTCCTCGACGCAGCGCTCGCTGCCCTCCGCCTCACCGAGCGCGACGGCCTCCCGCGCCGCCCCCACGCCGTCGCCCGAGCCCTCCCGGCAGCCGTCCTCCCGCGCGCCGGAGCGGAGCCCGGTTCCGGCGCCGTCCTCGTCGCCCCCGGCGGACACGGGCGAGGTGAAGAGCTACCCGACGCGCGGCGGCAGGGTCGTCCTGGAGTTGGCGGACGACTCGGCGAAGCTGGTCTCGGCGACCCCGGAGCCGGGGTGGTCGATGCAGGTGTGGACGAATCCGGAGTGGATCCGGGTGGACTTCAGCGACGGGGCCGGCGCGACGGTCTCCGTCTTCTGCACCTGGAACGGCCATCCGCCGGTGGTGGAGACCGTGGACCCGTAGCCCGGCGACCTCGCGACCTGGCGACCCGGACCTGACGGAACGGACGGCCCCGGCGACCCGGCGACCCGGCGACCCGGCGACCCGGCGACCCGGCGACCCGGCGACCCGGACCGAAACGTCCGGCCCGGACCTGACGGAACGGGCGGCCCGGGCGGCCCGCGGCGGGGGCCTCAGCGGAAGAGGCCGGACGCCGGATCAGAAGAAGGCACCGGGCGGCGGGACTTCAGGAGAAGGCACCCGGTGGCGGGACCTCAGGAGAAGGCGTCGGGGCCTCAGGAGAAGGCGTCGGGCGGCGGGGCCGGCGAGGCCTTGGCCGCCGCGTCGGTGACGACGGCGGCCCCGCCGGTGAAGTCGGCCAGCGCGCGGCCCTGTTCGACGCGCCCGGGGTGCGGGTCGCTCGCGACCCGCCGGGTCAGTTCGGCGACCGCGATCGGCAGGTCGGAGGCGACCAGGACCGCGTTGCCGAAGCGGCGCCCGCGCCAGACGGTCGGATCGGCGGCCAGGGCCAGTTCGGGGAAGAGCGAGGCGGCCGTGGCGACCTGGCCGCGCAGGTGGGTCAGCGGCGGGCCGTCGGCGAGGTTGGCGGCGTACTGCCCGCCGGGCCTCAGCACCCGGCGCACCTCCGTGAGGAACTCGGCGGAGGTGAGGTGCGCGGGAGTGCGGGCGCCGCTGAAGACGTCGGCGATGACGAGGTCCGCCCAGCCGTCCTGGATCCTGCCGAGTCCCTCGCGGGCGTCCGCCGAGCGGACCCGTATCCGGGCCTGCGGGTCCAGGGGCAGTTCCCGCCGGACCAGTTGGACGAGCGGCCCGTCGATCTCCACGATCTGCTGGGTGGAGCGGGGGCGGCTCGCGGCGATGTACCGGGCGAGCGTGAAGGCGCCGCCGCCGAGGTGGACCGCCTGGACCGGCCGGCCGGGCGGAGCGGCGAGGTCGATGACGTGGCCGAGCCGGCGCTGGTACTCGAACGACAGGTGCGCGGGGTCGTCCAGGTCCACGTGCGACTGCGGGGCGCCGTCCAGCAGCAGGGTCCAGGCGCGCGGGCGTTCGCGGTCGGGGACCAGCTCGGCGGTGCCGCCGTCCACCGTCGCCGTGACGGGCTCCGGCCGGCGCTCGGAACGCCTGCGGTCGCCCGCTCCCCGGGTCGCTCCTCGACGTGCCACGCGCGCTCGTCCCCGCTCGTCTCTCGGGCCGGTCGCACGGTGCGGCCGGCTGCGGCGGGACCTCCGCCCACCCGGCCATTATGGCCTCAGCGGCAGTTGTCGGCCGCCTCGATGAGCCGGGCCGCCTGGTCGAGGGCGGCCCGCAGCACGGCCGGGTCGGTGACGGGGGTCTCCGCCGCGGGCGGCAGGAGCCAGCCGCCTCCGACGGCGGGCGGCTCGGCGGGGATGCGCAGCCCGCGGCCGTCCGTCCGGGTGCAGGCGCTGCCGGGGACGTCCCACGCCTCCGCCGTTCCGGGCGGCACCAGGAAGCCGAGGACGACGCAGGCCCCGTCGTGCAGGACCGGGCCGACGGGCTCGCTCTCGGCCCGCCTGCGCAGGATGTCC
This sequence comes from Streptomyces sp. NPDC006296, assembly GCF_040613235.1. Classification (NCBI taxonomy): domain Bacteria; kingdom Bacillati; phylum Actinomycetota; class Actinomycetes; order Kitasatosporales; family Streptomycetaceae; genus Streptomyces; species Streptomyces sp. NPDC006296. Next base: position 6,173 of record NZ_JBEXRT010000032.1, read on the forward strand.
ACGGCCTCCAGGCCCTGCCGCGCGGGGACGGTCACCAGGTCGCACGGCGCGGTCTCCGGTCCCCTGTGAGGTACCTGGGGCAAGGGAACCCCTCCTCTCGTCTCGCCGGGTCGGGGCCACGCCCCGTCTCCGTATGGACCAACGCGCCGACGGCGTCAAGGGCTACGGCGGCACGCCGCCGCAAGGGTGGCATTTCATGGCGGATCGGAGGCGAGATGCCCCCTTTGCCGGGAAACGCTGGGTGTGCACATCGTCACGGCAGGTACCTTCTTGCTCCGTCGGGACACCGGAAGCACGAGCCCGGCCGCACCAGAGAGGGCCCCGCCATGGTGTCGACACCGGCCGTTCCCAACCTCGCGTTCCGTCGGCTGCGCGGCCGGCGCTCCGCCGGTGAGTTCGCTGCCGCGGTCCGCCGGGCCGCCCGCGAGATCGGTGAGCAGGTCGCGTGCGACGCCCGGTACGTCGGGCGCGTGGAGTCCGGCGAGATCCGCTGTCCCAACTACGCCTACGAACGGGTCTTCCTGCACATGTTTCCCGGGGCGAGCCTCGCGGACCTGGGTTTCTCGGACCGCGAGAGCGTGCGCGGCCGGAGCGCCAGGACGGCATCCGCGCCCGCACCGGCCCCGGCCCCCACGCTCGACGGCGACACCCACGAGGAGAGCGACGTGCTGCGTCGCGTGTTCATGACCGGCGGCACCGTCACGGTGGCCGCGTCCCTGGGCCTGGGCGGCCGTTCCGCCGCCGCCGGCCCGCCGGCCGTACCCGCCCGGCGCCGGGTCGGCGAGGCCGAGGTCGGCGCCGTGGAGCAGGCGGTGCGCCGGATCCGGCTGCTGGACGACCGGCACGGCGCGGACGGCCTCTACCGGCAGGCCTCGCAGCCCCTGCGGGCCGCCTACGCCCTGCTCGACTCCGGGGCGGCGACACGGGGCAGCACGGCGGACCGGCTGCACGCGGGCGCCGGTGAGCTGTCGATCTCCGTGGGGTGGCTGGCCCACGACTCGGGGCGCTTCGACGACGCGCGGTCGCACTACGCGGAGGCGCTGGCGACGGCGCGGCTGGCCGGGGACGCCGCGCTGGAGGCGCACGCGTTCTGCAACGCCTCGTTCCTGGCCCGCGACACCGGGCGGGCCCGCGAGGCGGTCCGGGCCGCGGAGGCCGGGCAGCGGGCGGCCCGGCCACTCGGCTCGTCCCGGCTGCTGGCGCTGCTGTCCCTGCGCGAGGCGGGGGCGCGGGCCTGGCTCGGGGACCGCACGGGATGCGAACAGGCGATCGGGCGCGCCCGGGCGGCCTTCGACCGCGGGTCGTGCGACGCCGACCCGGAGTGGATGTCCTTCTTCCGGGAGGCCGAGCTGGAACTGCTGGAGGCCCAGTGCTGGTCGGCGCTGGGCGAGTGGCCGCGCGCGGCCAGGCACGCGCTGCGCGCGACCCGGCTGCAGGACCCGCACTTCACCCGGAACCTCGCGCTGTACCGGGCCCAGCTCGCCGGTGACCTGGCGCGGGCGGGCACGGCCGACGAGGCCGCGGCGGCGGGGCACCAGGTGCTGGACCTGCTGGACCGGGTCAGGTCCGCACGGATCCGCGGGATGCTGGCGGGTGCCGTACGGGTGCTCCGGCCGCGGGGCGGCCCGGAGGTGACGGCGCTCCTGGCCCGCTACGAGGAACTGCCGGCCGACGTCTGAGACCGGCCCGCCGGGCCGGGGGGCAGCGCCCCGGGGCGGGCCGGCCCCGGGTCAGCGGTCCAGGTGGCCGGTGTCGTTCCAGCGTTCCAGCGCCGGGAGGCCGTAGGCCCAGCCCAGCACCGAGAGGGACGTGGGTTCCAGGCGGATCCGCGCCGCGAAGGACACGTCCTCGCCCAGCCACCGTGCCCCCAGCGCGCGCAGGATGTGCCCGTGCGCGAAGACCAGCACGTCCCGGTCGGCGGACCGGGCCCACGCGACGACCTCGTCCGCACGGGCGGAGAGCTCGGCGAGGGTCTCGCCGCCGGGGACGCCGTCGCGCCAGATGAGCCAGTCCGGCCGGTCCGCCTTGATCTGGGCGGGGGTGAGGCCCTCGTAGTCGCCGTAGTCGAACTCCATCAGCGCGTCCCACGGCTGCGCCCGCTCGCCGAAACCGGCGAGCGCGCAGGTCTCCGAGGCCCGGACCAGCGGACTGGTCCGCACCTCGACGCCGGGCAGGCCGCCCCAGGGCTCCCGGTGCAGCCGCTCGCCGAGCAGCGCGGCGCCCTCGCGGCCGGCGTCGAGCAGGGGGATGTCGGTCCTGCCGGTGTGATTGCCCTGGACCGACCACTGGGTCCGGCCGTGCCGGGCGAGCAGGATTCGCGGTGCCATGACGGCTCTCCCTGGAGAATGACGGGGATCCGGGAATCCGAGGAGACGGAGGCCCCGGGATCCGGTGGGTCCGGGACGGCGGTGTCCGGGACGGCGACGGGACGGCGGACGCACCGGCCGGGGTACCCGCCCGGGCCCTGGCCCGGTCTCCATCATCCCGCACCCGTCCCCCGCGCAACCCGCGGGGCTTCTCCGGCGTCCCTCCGTGCGCACCACCCGGGGCGTCCGCGGGGGAATGCCCCGGCGGAGAACGAGGCATACGACCACCGTACGGTTGAACGCCCGCCGTCGACCGAATGAACATGGGGAGAGCTGCCGGATGCCGCACGCCATCGCCGCGACACCGTCCTCCGGCCACCGCCCACGCTGGTGGACGGAGCTTCCGCTGATCGCGGTGGTCTACGGCCTCTACTCGATGGGGCGGCTGCTGGTCCACGAGAACATACCGGCGGCCGTCGACAACGGCCTCGCGATACTCCGCCTGGAGAAGGCGCTGCACCTCAACGCGGAGCACCCCCTCAACCGGCTGCTGACCGCCCACCCGTCGCTCGGCATACCCGCCGACTTCGCGTACGCCTCCCTGCACTACCTGGTCACCCCGGCCGTCCTGGTCTGGATCTTCCGGCGCCGCAGCGCCGCCTACCGGGCGGCCCGCACCTGGCTGATGACCTCCACGCTCCTCGGGCTGGCCGGCTTCACGCTGATGCCGACCTGTCCGCCCCGGCTGCTCGACGCCCACCACGGCTTCGTCGACACGATGGCCCAGTACAGCTCCTACGGCTGGTGGGGCGCGGGCGCCAGCGCACCCCGCGGCCTCAGCGGGATGACCAACCAGTACGCGGCGATGCCGAGCCTGCACGTCGGCTGGGCGGTGTGGTGCGGCGTCCTGATGTGGCGCCACGGCCGGCATCCGCTCGTCCGCGCGGCGGGCGTCGCCTATCCGCTGATGACCGTCCTCGTCGTGATGGGGACCGCGAACCACTATTTCCTCGACGCCGTGGCCGGCACCGCGGTGATGACCGTGGGCGCCCTGCTGACCAGGCCGTTCATGCGGCTCGCGGACCGCGTCAAGGACCGGGTGCGGACCGCGTCCGCCCCGGCGCCGGCGCCCGTCGCCCCCGTGCGGTCCCCGATTGTCGGTGACGGGTGCAAGACTTCCGCGGGTGAGCGAATACCCGGCCAGCGGACCGCCTCCGCAGATTCCAGCGACACGCGCGCCCGCTCCGTCGCGGAAGCCGGCGACGACACTCCGGCAGCGGCTCGCTGAGCTGCGCGGCCCGTCCGTCGCACCGCATCCGCTCGACGCCCGCGCACTGGCGGCGCTCGCCGCCAACCCGGGGTGCAGGCGGCGCGCCCTGCTCGACGGCGCGGGTGTCGACAAGGCCGGGCTGGCCACCGCGCTCGGCTCCCCCTCCGGGTTCGGCCAGAGCCAGTTCGCGCTGATCCGGGGCAACGTCTTCGAGGCGAAGGTCAAGGCCGACGGCGGTACGGAGCTGCTGCGCCTGCTGGTCGAGCGGCTCGGCGGCGGCGCCGAGGCCCCCGCGCGGGCCGCGGTGCCCGATCTGACGGCGGCCGGTCCCGAGGGCCGCGCCGCGCGCACGGCGCTGGCGCTGCGCGAGGCCACCGCCGCGGGCGGCTGGGCGCTGCTCGACCACCCCATGCTGGCCCTGGAGGTCGCGGGCTCACCCGCCTACCTGGAGCCGGACGCCGTGGTGGTGCACCCCGACGGCACCTGGACCGTCGTCGAGATCAAGTCCTTCCCCATGATCGACGGTTCCGCCGATGCCGCGAAGGTCGGCGCCGCCGCCCGCCAGTCCGCCGTCTACGTCCTGGCGCTGGAGCGGGTCGCCGCGGTGACCGAGGGCGCCGAGGTCGACCACCGGGTCCTGCTCGTCTGCCCGAAGGACTTCTCCAACCTGCCGACCGCCTCCGTCGTGGACGTACGCAAGCAGCGTGCCGTGACCGCCCGCCAGCTGACCCGGCTGGCCCGGGTCGAGGACATCGCGGCGGCCCTGCCCGAGGGCACGACCTTCGACCCGGACCGCTCCCCCGAGGAGCTCGGCTCCGCCGTCGAGGCGGTCCCCGCCGCCTACGCCCCCGAGTGCCTGGCCGCGTGCGAGCTGGCCTTCCACTGCCGGGGCCGGGCCCGTGCGGAGGGCGCGGTGGAGTCGCTGGGCCGCAGTGTGCGGGGCGAGCTCGGGGGCCTGACGACGGTGGCCGGGGTCCTGGCCGCGGCGGCAGGCAAGGAGGGCGACCCGGCCGATCCGACGGTGGCCGCGCTGCGCCGGGCCGCCGCGCTGCGTGCCGAGGCGCTGGCCGCGGTGAGCGGCGGTGTCCCGTGTCGCTGATCAGCACCCTCGCCCGGCTGGAGGCGGTCGACAGCGGCCGCGCCCAGCCGCTGGCCACGGTCCGGCACCGGCATCTGACCGGTCGGCCCCTCGTGCTGGTCCCGCTGACGACCGCGGGTGAGGCGGGCGCCCCGCTCGGCGCGCTCGTGGGCACGGACCGGGCGGCTCCGCGGCTCCTGACGGTGCCGCAGCCGCGCGACCGCGATCTTCGGTTCGCCTTCCTCGCCGAGCTGGCCGAAGCCGTGCTGCCGCACATCGAGTCGTACGCCGACGCCGTCGAGCCGGCCGAGCGCAACGAGGTCGACCCCGGGACCGGCAAGAAGGTCAAGGTCGAGGTGGAGCTGTGCGCGGACGCGGCCCAGCTGATCGTGCCCAGCAGGGCCGGTATCGACTTCGTGCGCCTGCTCGGGCGTTCGATGCGCTTCCGGCGGACCGCCGAGGACGACCCGGACACCCCGTTCCCCGCTCCCGCCCGGGTGCCGCTGCTCGGCCGCTGGCTGACGCACTACGCCGAGCGGGCCCGGGTGCCGGGTTCCTCGCTGCTGCTCGCCGCGACGGATCTGCTGAACCGCCACTGGGCGACCGGGCAGAGCAGTCTGGAGGACCAGCACCTGGGCGCGCTCCTCGCGTGGATCGACCCGCCGGCCGGCAGCTCGGGTGCCGAGGCGGCGCTCCGGGCGGAGCTGGAGCGGGACGGTGCGGGCGGGCTCGTCTGCCCGCCGGCGGGTCCGGCCACGGACCCCGCGTTCGACAACAGGCTGCTGGCGCCCGCGATCGAGCGGTACGACCGGGCGCGCTCGGCGCTGGCCGCGGCGGAGGACGGTCTCGACGCCGACACCCGGCTCGGCGCGCTGGGCGACGCCGAGCGGGAGATCGGGTCGCTGCTCGCGGGGGTGCTGCTGCCCACCTGGGACGCGGTGTGGCGGGGGCTCGACCTGCTGCGGGAGCTGCCGGAGGGGACCAGGGCGCAGGACCGGTGGACCCGGGACCGCTGGTCGTTCACCGGGCACCGGGACCGGTTGCGGGCGGGCGAGCCGCCGCAGCCGCGCCGGGACGACGCGGTGACGGCGGCGCAGAAGCTGGCCTCGCGGGAGGCGGCCCAGGCGCAGCTGGACGCCCAGGAGGCACTGGACGATCCGCTGGTGCTGGCGGGGCGCAGGCTGGCGGGCGAGGCGTTCGTCGGGGAGGTGACGGCGGTGGAGATGGCGTACAGCGAGTCGAAGCGGCCCTCGCCGCGCCCCCTGGTGACGGTGCGGACCGAGGAGCGCCCGCACCTCGGGGAGCGGACCAAGGTGTACCGCTCGCTGGACGCCGGTCCGGGCCGGTCGCAGACGGCGGAGTTCGTGGCGTACTCCGTGAACGGCGCGGACGGCGGGGACGGCGGGGAGGCCGCAGACGCCGGAGCCCTCACCGACGCGGTGGCGCCCGGGAGCGAGGGGCCGGTCGTCCTGGTCCTGCGGATCATGGACAAGATGGGCCGGGGCAAGGATCCCGCGCCAGGATCGGTGCCCGAGCCCGGCGACCGTATCGCCTGGACGCTGTTCGAGCACGACCAGCGCGGCGGTCCGAAACTGCCCGACCGGGACGACACTCCGTGGACCCACGGCGGCCCGCCGGGCGCCGGCGGGACCGGACCGGCCGAGCAGCCCGACCCCGTGACCCCGGAGGACCTCCTGTGACAGCCGTTCCGGACCCGGGGGCCGCGGCGGCCCGGGCGACCGACGCGATCCTCGGCGACACCCTGCACGGGACGGCGCGCGGCATCGTGGTGGACTCGCCGCCGGGCGCGGGCAAGTCGACGCTGGTGGTGCGGGCCGCGCTGGAGCTGGCCGCGGCGGGCCGTCCGCTGATGGTGGTCGCGCAGACCAACGCGCAGGTGGACGACCTGGTGGTGCGGCTGGCGGAGAAGGCCCCCGAGCTGCCGGTCGGCCGGCTGCACAGCAGCGACTCCGACCCCTACGACAAGGTCCTGGACGGCCTGGACCACGTCCGGACATCGGCGAAGGCGGCGGATCTCGCGGGTCTGGACATCGTGATCTCCACGGCCGCCAAGTGGGCGCACGTGAAGAACGTCGAGCCGTGGGGCCACGCGATCGTCGACGAGGCCTACCAGATGCGGTCGGACGCCCTGCTGGCCGTGGCCGGGCTGTTCGAGCGGGCGCTGTTCGTCGGGGACCCGGGCCAGCTGGACCCGTTCTCGATCGTGGGCGCCGACCAGTGGGCGGGCCTCACGTACGACCCGTCGGCGAGTGCCGTCTCGACGCTGCTGGCGCACAATCCGGAGCTGCCGCAGCACCGACTGCCGGTGTCGTGGCGGCTGCCCGCGTCGGCGGCGCCGCTGGTGTCGCACGCGTTCTACCCGTACACCCCCTTCCGCAGCGGCACCGGCCACGGTGACCGGAGGCTGTCGTTCGGTGTGCCCTCGGACGGTTCGGGTCCGGACCGGGTGCTGGACGAGGCGGCGGAGTCCGGCTGGGGGCTGCTGGAGCTGCCCGCCCGCCACACCCCGCGCACGGACCCGGAGGCGGTGCGGGCCGTGGCCATGGTCGTCCGCAGGCTGCTGGACCGGGGCGGCGCGGCGACGAGCGAGCGCGCTCCCGGTCCGGTCCCGGTGACGGCGGAGCGGGTCGCGGTCGGCACGGCCCACCGCGACCAGGCCGCCGCGGTGCGGGCCGCGCTCGCGGAGCTGGGGGTGAGCGGTGTGGCGGTGGACACGGCGAACCGGCTCCAGGGCCGCGAGTTCGACGTGACGGTGGTCCTGCACCCGCTGTCGGGCCGTCCCGACGCCACGGCGTTCCACCTGGAGACGGGCCGTCTGTGCGTGCTGGCCTCGCGGCACCGGCACGCGTGCGTCGTGGTGTGCCGGGCCGGGGTGGCCGATCTGCTGGACGAGCACCCGTCGACGGAGCCGGTGCAGTTGGGCGTGACGGTGAAGTTCCCTGACGGCTGGGAGGCGAATCACGCGGTCCTGGCCCATCTCGCCGAGCATCGCGTGCATTGGTCGCCCTGATCCTGGGCAGCGCTCTTGCGCCGGGCTGGACAATGGAAGGTGGCCGTCCGGCCGTACGAGGAGGGAACGACCCCATGGCACAACCCGAGCGGAACGAGCGGCAGAGGCTGCGTCCGGCACCGCTGCTCTTCGAGCCGTCGGAGGCGGCGGCCGATCCGGAGCACTTCTTCGACCTGGAGTCGATGGAGGACCCGAAGGAGCTGTTGGCCCGCGCGACGGAGCTGACGCTCGCGTTCCGGGCGGCGACCGACCGGGCCGTGGAGTTCCAGGCCCTGGCCGCCGCCCAGCTCGCCGATCCGCGCCGCTTCGACCGGCTGACGGCCGCGGAGATAGCCGAGCGTGCGGAGTGGACCGAGGACTACACGAAGAAGATGATCGAGTTCGGCCGCTCCCTGATCGACGCCCCCGCTCCCTGACCGGCGCCCCGCGCCCGGACCGGAGGCCCGGCTGCCGTCCGGAGCGCGCCGACGGATCCGTCAGGGGCGGTGACACGGGGACGAGCGGTGCCGCAGGGCGCCGGCCACGGGGACGAGGTGCCGCGGGGCTCCGGTCACGGGCCGGGATCCGGGGCGCCGGTCACGAGCGGGCCCGCGCCCAGGGCACCCGCGGCGCCTCGGCAGCGGGCGCCCGCGGGATCTCCGCACCGGCCGCCACCGCGGCGCTCCCGCATCCGCCGCCCGCGGGACCCCGCAGCGCCTCACCCGTCCCGTACGTCGCACGACCGTGCGTCCGTCACTACGGGTACACCCCTGGCATATGCCGCCGGACAAGATACTCCGTCGACGTGCGTCCTGTCCGGCTTTCGCGAACTCTGCGGAACAGCAGCGTCACAGCCGGTAGACATGACGCCATGAGCGCCTGGCTGAACGACGAAACGACCCTGCGGACCGGCACCGCCCCCGCCGCGCACGGCGGTGTCGACCTCTTCACCCTGCTGCGCGACCGGGCCGAGACCCGGGCCGACGACCGGGCCGCCCAGGTCACGGCGTCGGGAGCGGCATGGCTGGCGGGCGCCGCCCCGTACCCGCGCGGCACGCTCGCCCAGTGGGAGGCCCGCCCCTGTGCCCCGGGCGTGCTGCCGTGCGGCTCCTCGTTCGACGTCGTGAGCGTCCCGGCGCTGTTCGGGAGGCGCATGCTGGAGCACCTCTGGGCGGCCGGCCCCGGATCGGGCCCGGTCGCCACCCACCGGGGCCGGATGCTGCTGTTCGCCTCCCCGGGCACGGCGCAGCGCCTGCCGTCCCTGCTGGCGTGGGAGGAGTGGGGCACCGGTTCCGCCGACGACTTCGCAGGGCACCAGGGCGCGCTGCCCCCGGTGCTCTGTCATGGCACCGGGGACGCGGTCACCGTCCCGCCCCTGACCGGCGGCACGGACGCCGGCGGACCCCGCTGGGTGGTCGCCCCGGACACCCGGAACCCCTGGCTGCCGGGGCCGGACGTGCTGCTGTGGGCCTGTGTGCGGGTGAGCAGGTCGGCGACCCCGTCGACCACCGGGAATTCGATTTTTCCTCCCGCCGATGCGGGTGCTAATGTCTACGACGTCACCAGGCGCCGTTAGCTCAGTTGGTTAGAGCAGCTGACTCTTAATCAGCGGGTCCGGGGTTCGAGTCCCTGACGGCGCACAGACAGGAGAGGCCCCCTCGCGGAAGCGAGGGGGCCTCTTGCGTGGGCGTGTCTCCGCAGGTCAGGCGCCGGTGGTGACGCGTACGGTCCAGGCGCCCGAGCGGGTCCGGTCGGCGACGTCGATGCGGATGCGCTCGCCCGGCACGGTGTAGCGCTCACCCTCCCGGAGCGGGGCGTCGGCGAGCGGCGGGTAGACCGACCGGTCCCAGCAGGCGTCCGACCCGGGGTGGGTGTCCAGCACCTCGACCGGGCCGCCGCCGGACGGGGTCGCGTTGCGGATGCGGTAGACGAGCACCCCCTCGGTGCAGGTCGTGCGGTCGTTGCCGGTGGCGCTGCGGGCCTCGATGGCCACGGCGCTGTCCGTGCCGGTCCTGACGACCGCGAGCCGGGTCCCGACGGACTCGCCGGGGCGGGGCACCTCGGCCATCGGCTGCAGGGTGAGGTCGGCCGCGCCCTGGACGCAGACGACCTCGTCCCCCGCCAGCCAGCCGAGCTTCCACTTGTGCCAGCCGAACAGGTCGGGGGCCAGTCCGAACTGGCTGCCCATCACGTCCCAGTCGCCGACGTAGGTGTCCCAGTCGCCCTTCCCGTCCTCCGGCCGGTGGTAGAGGTCCGCGAGGTCGAAGACGTGCCCGGTCTCGTGCGCGAGGACGTTCCGGTCCGGCGGGTGCTCCTCGAAGACGGTGACCACCCGCCTGATGTCCGTGCCGTCCGCACGCACCGGCCGGTCGAAGTTGACGACCTTGGTGGCGTCGGAGTCGACGCCGGGGGCGTCGGGGTCGGCGACGAGGTAGACGACGTCGTACGCGGAGAAGTCGGTCTGCGCGTCGGCGGCCCTGATCGCGTCGCGGAGGTAGGCGCTGCGGTGCTCGGAGCCCCAGTCGCGCTGTATGCCGTACCAGGTGGAGGGGTGCGGCATCGCGGTCCACCGCGGCTGCGGGTGGGCGCGCAGGGTGAACTTCCCGTACGACGCGCGCTGGAAGAAGCGGGTGGTGGAGGGGAAGTAGTCGGCGGCCAGGGCCCGCGGCGGGACGACGGGGTCGGAGTCGGGGAACGAGAGGAAGATCATCACCGCGTCGAGCGCGCGTGCGGGGCGCGGGTAGGCGCCGTTCCAGGTGTCGAGGCCGAGGGAGTGGTGCGCCCCGGTCCGGGGCAGTGCGCACGGGCCGCCGTCGCGCGAGACCGCCACGGCGGGTCCGGCGACCAGCCCCGTGGCGGCGAGCGCGACGAGGGAGGTGAGGACGGCCGCAGCTCTGCGCAGTCTCGCCCGCTCCGGTCCCCCGGGTCCGTGCTGACGCGGCACATCTACCTCCGGGTGGCGAGTGCGGGGCTTCTCCTCACCCTGGGCAGATTCGGCGGCGCACGCCCTGTTGTGCTGCCCCACACGGGTCAGCGGAGACCGGATGACTCACCCGGACAGAGCCGATCAGAGATACGGACAGTCACATTCGCTCACACAGAAATCCGAAAGAACCACATCGACTCAAAACTGATCATCTGCGACCAAAGAATCGGGAACACCGCACACTCGGGACGGCCTTCGGGCAGGCCCGGGCCGTGCGCGAATCCCGGTCGCGAAACGGTGGACACGCTGGAAGGGCCGACGCCCGACCCTCTATGCTTCACCTCGCTTTCCTGCGTGGTTGCCGCCCCTGGCACGGCGCCCCACTCCACGCGCCTGCCCGGCCACACCTGTTCACGACAATCTGCACAGCGGGAGCGAGCGGTGAGCGGAACCGACGAGGGGCCGATGGCCCGGGCGCGCACGGGACCCGGCACGGGACCGGCGGACGTCACGCAACGTGATCATCAGAAGCCCGGCCTCTCGGAGCTGCGGGACTACCGTGCGGCGTTCGCGGCGGCCGCCCTCCCGATGGCCGTCGTCGACCTGCGCGGCCGGATCGTGATGCCGAACGAGGCGCTGGGCGGACTGCTGGGCACCGACCCGGCGTCGCTGGCCGGGCAGCCGGCCGCGGATCTCGTCGGCCTCTCCTCGGACGGCCCCACCTGGCGCGCGTACGACGAGGTGCTGCGCGGCACCCGCGCCCGGCTGAGATGCACGAGACGGCTCAAGCACGCCGACGGACGCACACTGTGGGCGGAGGTCACCGTCGTACCGATGGGCGGCTCCGGCGCCGGGACCGAGCGCGTCCTGCTGTCCGTCGCCGACGTCAGCGACCGGCGGGAGCTGCGGGAGCGGCTGCGCCACCTGCGGATGCACGACCCCGTGACCCGGCTGCCCAACCGCACGCTGTTCTTCGAGCGGCTGGCGGGCGCCCTGGAGGGAGCGGCGGACGGGGAGGCGCCGGAGACCCGCCGGCCCCAGGACGGGCCGGCGTCCCCGGCCGGCCGGATCGGCCTCTGCTACCTGGACATCGACGGCTTCCAGGCGGTCAACGACACCCTGGGGCACCACATCGGCGACCGGCTGCTGGCCGCCGTCGCCGGTCGTCTGACCGACTGCGCCGAGGCCGAGGGCGGCCGCACCGGCGACCGTCTGGTGGCGCGGCTCGGGGGTGACGAGTTCGCGATCCTCGTACCGGACTCCTCGGGGACGCACCAGCTCACCGCCCTCGCCCGCTCGGTCCTGGCCGCGCTCCAGCAGCCCTTCGAGGTGTCCGGGCACCGGCTGTCGGTGTCGGCGTCGATCGGGGTGGTGGAGCGGCCGTCCGCCGGCACCTCGGCGACCGCCCTGATGCAGGCCGCGGACACCACGCTGTACTGGGCCAAGGCCGACGGCCGGGCCCGCTGGACCCTGTTCGACCCCGAGCGCAACGCCCACCGGACGACCCGGCAGGCGCTCTCCTCGACGCTCCGCCCGGCCGTCGAGCGCGGGGAGTTCACGCTGGAGTACCAGCCACTGGTCGGCATGGCGGACGAGGTCGTGCGGGGCGTGGAGGCCCTCGTCCGCTGGAACCACCCGCGGTTCGGGCTGCTGCCGCCGAGCCGGTTCGTGCCGATCGCCGAGGAGGACGGCACCATCGTCCAGCTCGGCCGCTGGGTCCTGCGCACGGCCTGTGTCCAGGCGCGCCGCTGGCAGCTCGAACACCCGGAGGACCCGGCGTTGTTCATCAGCGTCAACGTCGCCGTGCGGCAGCTCCGGGACTCGGACCTGGTCGCCGACGTCGCGGAGATCATCGCCGAGACCGGGCTGGAACCGGGGCTGCTGCAACTGGAGCTGACCGAGTCCGCGGTCATGGGCTCGTCGGGCCGCCCGCTGCGGGTGCTCCAGGCGCTCAGCGACATGGGGATCCGCATCGCGATCGACGACTTCGGCACGGGCTACTCCAACCTCGCCTACCTGAGCCGGCTGCCCGTGTCCGTGCTGAAGCTGGACGGTTCCTTCGTCCGGGGTTTCCGCTACGAGGGCGGCACCCACCCCCGCCCGGCCGACGAGACGATCGTCGAGGCCATGGTGCAGCTGGCGCACCGCCTGGGCCTGACGGTCACCGCGGAGTGCGTGGAGACCTCGGGCCAGGCGGAGCGGCTGCGCCGGATCGGCTGCGACACCGGTCAGGGGTGGCTGTACTCACGTGCGGTGGCCCCGGAGCGGATCGCCGAGCTGATCGGCACCAGGGCACCGGAGGGCTGACCGGGTCAGCCCGTCCGGGGCAGGCCGTAGGCGTCGGCGATGAGCTCGTAGGAGCGCAGCCGGGCCTCGCCGCCGTGCGCGTTAGCCGTGATCATCAGCTCGTCCGCGCCGGTGCGCTTGGCCAGGTCGTCCAGGCCCGTGCGGACCTCGTCGGCGGTGCCGTGGACGATGTCCTTCAGCCAGCCGTCGACGAACTCGCGCTCCATGGGGCTGAAGTCGTACGCCTCCGCCTCCTCGGGGCTCGGCACGAGGCCGGGGCGCCCGGTGCGCAGCCGGACCATGGACAGGGCGCCGGTGAGCACCTGGCGCCGGGCCTCGCGCTCGTCGTCGGCGGCCAGCGCCGCGACCCCGATGAGGGCGTAGGGGGCGTCGAGGACCGCGGAGGGCTTGAACGACTCCCGGTACAGGTCCAGGGCCGGGACGGTGTTCCGGGCCGAGAAGTGGTGGGCGAAGGCGAAGGGCAGGCCCAGGACGCCGGCCAGCCGGGCGCTGAAGCCGGAGGAGCCCAGCAGCCAGACGGGCGGCCGTCCGGGCGACTGGACGCCGCCGGGCGAGGTGGCCTGCACGGGTCCGGGCACGGCGTGGATACGCGCGTAGGGGTGCCCGTCCGGGAAGTCGTCGTCCAGGAAGCGGGTCAGCTCGGCCAGCTGCTGCGGGAAGTCGTCGGCCCCCTCGTTGAGCCGGTCCGTGCGGCGCAGGGCGGCGGCGGTGGCACCGTCGGTGCCGGGCGCCCGGCCCAGGCCGAGGTCCACGCGGCCGGGGGCCATCGCCTCCAGGGTCCCGAACTGCTCGGCGATCACCAGCGGGGCGTGGTTGGGCAGCATCACCCCGCCGGAGCCGAGCCGGATGCGCTCGGTGTGGGCGGCCAGGTGCGCGAGGATCACGGCGGGGGACGAGGAGGCCACACCGGGCATGGAGTGGTGCTCGGCCACCCAGAAGCGGTGGAAGCCGCGACTCTCGGCGAGCCTGGCGATGTCCACGCCGGTGCGCAGGGCCTGGGTCGCCGTGCGGCCCTGGCCCACGGTCACCAGGTCGAGCACGGAGAGCGGCACGGGAGCCGTACCGCCTGCCGTGCCGCGAATCTGGTCGCCTCGGTTGTCGTCCACGTGTTCGGCCTCTCCGGTGCTGCGTCTGGGTACCGGGACACTCAACAGGAGGATGGCTCCGCTTATTCCCGGGGCGCCCGGGACACGGGAACATCTCTTCCCGGCCGGCCGCCGCCGTCCCGTGCGGGCGCGCCCTACTCCCGCACCTCGATGCCCCGGGGCGCGGAGGCGCCCGGCGGGGGTTCGCGGGTGGCGAAGAGGGCGCCGAGGGCGGGGGCCCAGATGTGGCGTTCGGCCAGCCGGAGCCCCTCCCAGACGGCCACCTGGTTGGCGGTGAGCACCGGCTTGCCGACGGCCTCCTCCAGCTCCGGCACGCACGCGGCGGTGTGCAGGGCGTTGTCGGGGAGCAGGACCACCTGGGCGTCCGGGTGGTCCCCGGCCACGACCAGCTCCTTCACGAGCTCGGCGTCCGCAGCCGCCGCCTCGGACGCCGCGATGATGCCGCGCCCGCGGGAGGCGGTGACCTCGACGCCGCCGGACTCCAGGAAGCCGGCGAAGAGCGCGGCGACGTCCTCGGAGTAGGTGGCGGCGACCGCGACCCGGGACGCGCCGAGCTCGCGCACCGCCTGGACGAAGGCGACGGAGGTGCTGGACGCGGGGAGTCCGGCGGCCCTGGCCAGCCCGGCGGCCTGTGCGTGCGCCCCGTCCCAGCCGTAGGCGAAGCTGCCGCCGGAGCAGGCCCAGACCAGCGCTTCCGCGCCCGCCATGCGCAGTTCCTCGACGCCGGCGCCCAGGCGCTCGGGCGTGCCCGCCTCGCGGAGGTTCCCGACCCGGCGGTCGTCCTCGTCGATGTCGGTGTGGAAGAGCGGCACCCTGATGTCGCTGTCGAGCATGACCTCGATCCGCGGGAAGTCGTCCTCCGCGGCGTGGCCCGGGTAGAGAAGTCCTACGGTCGTCATGTCCGTCCTTCCCGTGCGTTCCGGAGGGTGCCGCAGGTGCTCGCGGCACCGCCGCCCCCGCTGGGACAAGTATTCCGCTCCGGCCCCGCGCCGTCGCCCGCAACCGGCATGACCTGGGGTTCCTCCCGCAAGGGCGAAGCCCTGTTGACGGGCGTGTGCCCCGGTGCGAGCGTGGGCATTCCTGATGACCGCTCCCGTGATCCTCGTCCTGGACTCCGACCCGCCGCCGCGCCTGGGCCGGCTGACCGGCCGTGCCGTCGTCCGGCACGCCGACGAGCGGACGCTGGCCGCGCGGCTCCCCGAGGCGGACGTGCTGCTCGTCTGGGACTTCACCTCCGACGCGGTCCGCGCGGCCTGGCCGGGCGACGGGCCCCGGCCCCGCTGGGTGCACACGGCGAGCGCCGGGGTGGACCGGCTCCTCTGCCCGGAGCTGGCGGCCTCCCCCACCGTCGTCACCAACGCCCGGGGCGTCTTCGAGCGGCCGATCGCCGAGTACGTCGCGGGGCTGGTCCTGGCCTTCGCGAAGGACCTGCCTCGCACACTGGACCTCCAGCGGCAGCACCGGTGGAGCCACCGGGAGACCCGGGGGCTCGCCGGCACCCGTGCCGTGGTGGTCGGGGCGGGCCCCGTCGGCCGGGAGATCATGCGGCTGCTGAACGCCCTCGGCGTCCGGGTCGCGCTCGTCGGACGCACGGCGCGGCGCACGATCCACGGGGTCGAGGACCTGGACCGGCTGGCGGCGAGCGCGGACTGGGTGATCGCCGCGGCCCCGCTGACGGAGGCGACGCGCGGCATGTTCGACGCCCGCTTCTTCGGGCTCCTCCAGCCCTCCGCGCACTTCGTCAACGTGGGGAGGGGCCTGCTGGCCGTCGAGGAGGACCTGGTCGAGGCCCTGCGCCGGCGGTGGATCGCGGGCGCCGCGCTCGACGTGTTCCAGGAGGAGCCCCTGGACCCGTCGAGCCCCCTGTGGGACGTGCCCGGCCTGCTGGTCTCCCCGCACATGAGCGGGGACACGGCCGGCTGGCGCGACCGGCTGGGCGAGCAGTTCGTCGCGATGTACGAACGCTGGGCGGCCGGCGAGCCGCTGCCCCACACGGTGGACCTGCGGCGCGGTTACGTACCGTCCACCGACATCCCGGACTGACGGACGGGCATGACGGGCCGTCATCGGGGAATCCGCAGCGGGAACACACCCTGCGATCCGTCCGTCGCCCTCCGCCGACGACGAGACACGGGAAGGTCACCCTCCGGCCACCGTTCGATCACCATGGCGGGGCCCGCTGCATAGGTGTCCCGGATCGGGCAGGTGCTCAGCCTGTCCGGACCGTTCGACACCCGATTTCCCCAGGAGACCGCGAACCATGGCTGACGTCCCTCACCTGTCCCGTCGGAGCTTCCTCAATCGATCCGCGGCCGTGGGAGGTCTGCTCGTCGTTCCCGGCCTCCTCTCGGCGTGCAGCAAGACCGACGCCGGCGCCGCGGACGGCGCGGGCGCGCTCGACACGCTGCGCAAGCAGGGCTTCGTCCGGGTCGCCTACGCCAACGAGGCGCCGTACGGCTACATGGAGGGCAAGGAGCTCAAGGGCGAGGCCCCCACCCTGCACCGGGAGATATTCAAGGCGCTCGGCGTCGACGAGCTGAGGCCGACCCTCTCGGAGTGGGACGGTCTCATCCCCGGCCTCCAGGCGGGCAAGTACGACGTGGTCAGCGCGGGCATGGCCATCACCCCCGAGCGGTGCGCCAACGCCCTCTTCTCCGAGCCGGAGTTCATCTCTCCCACCGCCCTGATGGTGAAGAAGGGCAACCCGAGGAAGGTCACCGACCTGGCGTCCGCGAAGGCCGCGGGGATCACCGTCGGTGTGATGTCCGGCGCGGTCGAGGCCTCGTACGCCAAGGGCGCGGGCATCGCCGAGGGGAAGATCAAGACGCTGCAGAAGCCCCAGGACGGCGCGGACGCCGTCAAGGGCGGCCGGATCGACGCCTTCCTGCTCACCGGCATCTCGCTGCGCTGGCTCGCCAAGACCAACCCGGACACCGAGGTCACCGAGGCGTTCGTCCCCGAGCTGGACGGCACGAAGCAGTTCTCCCCGGGCGGCGCGGTCTTCCGCCAGGGCAACGAGGACCTGCGGGACTCCTTCAACCGCGAGCTCAAGAAGATCGTCGCGGACCGGAACCGCTACGTGGAACTCCTCCAGGACTACGGCTTCGGCGCCACCGAGATCCCGCCGGCCACGCTCAAGACGGCCGATCTGTGCAAGGGCTGACGAGGGCGGACCACACCGTATGAGTGACTTCTTCTCGACCCTTCTCGACGAACTGCCCCAGGTCGGCGCCGGCCTGTGGGTGACCGTCCAGGCCACCGTCCTGGGCTCGCTGCTCGCCCTGCTGCTGTCGTTCGCGCTGGGCCTCGCGGCCGGGAGCAGGCTGCTTCCGGTGCGCGGTGTCTCCCGGACCGTCGTGGAGTTCTTCCGCGGCACCTCGCTGTACATCCAGCTGTTCTGGCTCTACTACGCCATGCCCCAGCTGACGGGCTACGAACTGACCCCGCTGCTCTGCGGCGTCGTGGCGTTCGGCCTGAACTACGGTGCGTACGGCTCCGAGATCGTGCGCGGCGCGATCAACTCCGTGCCCCGCGCCCAGTACGAGGCGGCCGTGGCGCTCAACATGACGCCGCTGCACCGGATGCGCAAGGTGATCCTGCCGCAGGCCTGGGTGCAGATGATCCCGTCGTTCACCAATCTGCTGATCCAGCTGCTGAAGTGCACGCCGCTGCTGTGGCTGATCTCCGCGGCGGACTTCATGACCACCGTCGAGCACATCCGCAGCCTGACCGGTGAGACCCTCACCGCGTATCTGCTGCTGCTCGCCGTCTACTTCGTGCTCGCCTACGCGCTGACCCTGCTGATGAACCTGCTGGAGCGGTCGGCGAAGCGCCGGCTGGGACTCGGCACCGGCGGGCGCAGCCTGTTCAGGACCCGTACGGCGGAAGCCGTCACCACGGCCGGAGGTGCCCGGTGAACCAGACATTCGACTGGGACGCCGCCGGGGACGCCCTTCCCCTGCTGCTCGAAGGATTCCGGGTCACCCTGCTCGCGACCGTGCTCGGCACGCTCGTGGCCGCGGTGCTCGGGCTGGCCGTCGCGGTGGCCGGCCGGGCCCCGTCCCGGCTGGTCACGGTGCCGGTGAAGGCGGTGACGGAGTTCGTGCGCGCCACCCCGCTGCTGGTCCAACTGGTCGGCGCGGCGGCGCTCTTCACCTCCGTGGAGCCGCTGACGATCGGAATCGTGGTCCTCGGCGTCCACTACGCCGCCTACACCTCCGAGGTGTACCGGGCGGGGATCGACGGCGTCCCCAAGGGCCAGTGGGAGGCCTGCCGGGCGCTCTCGATGTCACCCCGCCGGACCTGGCAGGCCGTGATCCTGCCGCAGGCGGTGCGCAACGTGCTGCCCGCCCTCGGCAACTACGCGATCTCGATGTTCAAGGAGACCCCGTTCCTCGCCGTGATCACGGTGCACGAGATGGTCTTCGAGGCGCGTGCCTACGGCGCCGACCACTTCGCCTACACCGAGGCGTTCACACTCGCCGGACTGGTCTTCCTGGTCGCGAGCTACCCCACGTCGCTGCTGATGAGAAAGCTGGAGAAGCGCCTTGGCCACTGAACCCGCCCCCCTGGAGAAGCCCGCGACCGGGGACGCCCTGCTCACCGGTACCGAGCCGCTGGTCCGCTTCGACAAGGTCGTCAAGCTCTACGGCGACCACGTGGTCCTGGACGAACTGGACTTCAGCGTGCGACGCGGCGAGCACGTCACGCTCATCGGCCCCAGCGGCTCGGGCAAGACCACCATCCTGCGGCTGCTGATGACCCTGGAGAAGGTCAGCGACGGCGTGATCTGGGTGGACGGCTCACCCCTCTCGCACGTGCGCCGGCCCGACGGTTCGCTGAAGCCCGCGGGCGAGAAGGAGCTGCGCGCGTCCCGGAAGAAGATCGGGATGGTGTTCCAGCAGTTCAACCTCTTCCCGAACATGAAGGTCCTCCAGAACATCACCGAGGCCCCGGTCAACGTCCTCGGCATGGACAAGGACGAGGCGGAGGCGCGGGCCAGGGAACTGCTCGACCTGGTCGGGCTCTCCGGCAAGGTCGACGCGCATCCCTCCCAGCTCTCCGGCGGCCAGCAGCAGCGCGTCGCCATCGCCCGCGCGCTGGCCATGCGGCCGGAGATCCTGCTGCTCGACGAGGTGACGTCGGCGCTGGACCCCGAGCTGGTGGCCGGGGTGCTGGACCTGCTGAGCGACATCGCCCGGTCCACCGACATCACGATGCTCTGCGTGACCCACGAGATGAACTTCGCCCGGGACGTGTCCGAGACGGTCCTGATGTTCGACGCGGGCCGGGTCGTGGAGTCCGGTTCGCCGGAGAAGATCTTCACCGACCCGGAGCACGAGCGGACGCGCGAATTCCTCAACGCGGTGCTGTGACCTCGCCCCGGACACGGTGATCGTGACAATGGCATATGCCAGACGAGTGCGCCCCAGCTGACGGAGCCGGGGCGCTCCGTCAACTCCTCCGCAGGGCCTGTAAATCGGCCATCTGGCGACTATCGTGGATCGTGAGCGTGCGGTCACAACCGGTAGAGGCCCTGGAGGGAACCGTGGTGTTGAAGCCGGAGCCGAAGGCGCCGTTCCTTTCGGTGCAGTACGCGCTGCGGGTGCTGGAGTCGGTGTCCACGCACGGCGGCGGGGTGACCGAGGCCAGGATCTCGCGGGAGACGGGCCTCCCCTCCGGACACCTCACCCCGCTCCTGACGACGCTGCGCCGCGAGGGGTACGTCGAGCGGATCACGGACGGCGCGTACGTCGTCGGCTCCTCCCTCCTGGAGCTCGGCTCGGGCGCCGCCCGCAGGCGGGCCCTGGAGAACAGGCTCCAGCAGACACTGGTGCAGCTGCGGGACTCGGTCGGCGCGGCGGTCTACGTGAGCCGCTACGTCGACGGGGAGATCCGGGTCACGCAGGTGGCCGACGGGCCGCGCACCCCGGCCGTCAACGAGTGGGTGGACTTCCGCTCGGCCGCGCACGCCAGCGCGATCGGCAAGTGCCTGCTGACCCAGCTCGACCAGAACGGCCGCCGCGACCACATGGCACGGCACCGCATCGCGCGGCTCACCTCCCGGACGATCACCAGCGAGAAGGTGCTGTTCTCCAAGCTGGACAGCCAGCCGGCGACCGTGCCGGTGCTCGACCTCCAGGAGTACGCCGTCGGCACGGTGTGCGCGGCCGTCCCGCTGACGGCGGGCTCCTCGGCCGGCTGCCTGGCCCTGTCCCTGCCGATCGAGCACGCGCACCGGCTCCGGGCCGCCGCCGACACCCTGAACCGGCGGGCGGCGCCGGTCCTCCTCTCGCTGGCCCTGCACTGAGCGACCGGGCCGCGCGCTTCCGATCCGCCCCGGGTCCGGCCCGCGCCCGCCCCGGACCCGGGCACACGCCGAGGACCGCTCGGCACCGGGCTGCGGGGACCCCGCCCGACTCCCGCCCGACTCCCGTCCGGCCCGCATCACCGCAGGTCAGGAGCAGTGCGGCACCGGCGGGCGGGCACCGGGGGCCCACCGGCGGGCAGGTGTCATCAGCACCCCTGGGAACCAGGTATTATTTTCGAGTCAGCAGGCGCCGTTAGCTCAGTTGGTTAGAGCAGCTGACTCTTAATCAGCGGGTCCGGGGTTCGAGTCCCTGACGGCGCACCGACATCACAGTGGGCGGTCCCCTCCGGGGGACCGCCCACTGTGCGTTGCGGGGGCGTTCGGTCAGAACTGCACGTCGGAGCACGCGTAGAACGCGTTGCTGGTGTCGGCGACGTTCCAGACGGCCAGGATGATGTGCTTCCCGGTCTTCCCGGTGGGCATCGAGCCCTGGTGCGTCAGCGTCGCCGGGGGCTGCTGGTTCCCGTACGGCACCGTCAGGAAGGGCTGCGAGTCCAGGGCGGCCCGGGTGAGCGGCTTGCTGGAGTCCCAGCCGTTCTTGGTGATGTAGTAGCGGAAGTCGCTGGTGGAATGCCGGGCGGTGAACTGCCAGCGAAAGCCGTAGCCCTGCCCCGCACTGACCTTGGTGGCGGGCCAGGCGCCGCCCCGCGGGTCGTCGAGCTGGGCGAACTGGCTGTTGCCGCCGGAGCAGATCTTGCCGTCCGCCGGTCCCGCCGCCGGGAAGCCCTTGGGCCCCTCGACGCTCTGCGGCTCCCACTGGATGTTGCCGCAGTTGGCGACGGTGCCGTTGGCGCAGAGCTTCTGCCGGCTGAGGGGGGAGTCCGTGTAGCCGTGACTGCTGGCACTGCTGGTCGCGAACATGGAGACGCCCGCTATCGCCAGGCCGATGACGGCCGCGCTTGCCCTTTTCCGCATGGTGTGTCGCTCCTCGAGAACGTGGGGGATGTTCTGGGGATGATCCGAGCCGTGCTGCGCATCACTTGTGCGGTCTAGACCAAGTCCAGATTATTGACACGCCATGGACATGTCCAGACCAATGAGGGTCGGGTTTTCGGGGGTGTGTCCGTGCGACCGAGGACGGTCACCCCTTGTCCCCGCCGCTCCGGCCGGTGTAGAAGGCCACCGTCAGATCCCTGACCAGCGCCTTGTGTTCGTAGGCGTCGAGCTCGACGATGCCGCGCGCGGTCAGCCGGCCGACCGTGTCGTCCACGGCGTCGACCACGGAAGTCAGCACGCCGTCCCGGTGCCGGGCGTCGATGGCCGCCACCCGGCGCCGCTGCATCGCCGCCGCGATCTCGGGGGCGTACTCGATACCGGTCGGCTGCGCGGAGTACACCTCGATCCCCACGGGCACGCAGTCCGCCTTCAGCATCCCCGTCAGCGCGTCCCCCACCGCCTCAGCGTCGCGCAGGGTGTGGGTGTCCTCCTGGAAGGCGTCGGCGGGCAGCTGGGAGAGGACCCGGGCCAGGGCCGCCTCCACCTGGTCGCGGAGATAGCACTCGTGGTCGGCGACTCCGAGCGTGGCGCGCGCGGTGTCCTTCACCCGCCACACGACGAGGACCTCGACCCGCAGCGCGGTGCCGCCGGCGTCCACGGCCGACAGCGGCTCACTGCGCCAGTGCCGCAGGCGTACGTCGATCCGGCGGCGCCGCAGCAGCGGGGAGATCCACAGGAGACCGGTGCGGCGGACGCTGCCCCGGTAGTCGCCGAAGAGCGTCAGCACGGAGGCGTGGCCGGCCCGCCCCCGGCCCAGACCGCAGCAGATGAACAGCACCACGACCGCCAGCAGGGCGAGCAGCGCCCAGGCCACGGCGCCGATGCCGTCGTACGGGCGCACCCCGAGCCCGAGCCGGCCGGTCACGGCGGCGGGGAGTGCGCCCTGCCACCCCAGCACGGCGAGTCCGGCGGCCGCGCCCGCGGCCACCGCGGTCAGTGCGGCCCAGCCGGGTACGACGGGGCCGGGCCGCTCGGCGATCCGGGGATCGGCGAGCGGCGCGGGCCGGGTGGGAGCGTGCGCCCGGGGCGACCGCGGCACGGGCGGACGGCGGTCGCCGTTCCGCAGCGCGCCGCCGTTTCCGGGGGCGGTCCCGGAGCCGTTCACCGGGCCGTGCTCGCGTGCGGTCGCGGGGGCGGCCCCGCCCGGGCCGGCGGGGGCGGCAACGGGAGCGTCGTCCCGGAACAGCAGGTGCACGGGGATGGTCGCGGTGGTCTCGGTGGCGATGACCGGCTGCCGCCGTCCGGCACCCCACCAGGCGACCGGGTCCGCGGCACCGACGGTGAGCGCCACGGGGGCGCGCCCCTCGTCGCCCGCCGGCCGGGGCGCACCGGGGACCCGCTGACGGGAGTCGGGCGCCGCGCCCCTCCGGGCCACCGGTCCCGGGCCGGCCGCCACTCCCTCCGGCACGTCCCCCACCCGGCCGGGCCACGCCTCCCCCACCGGCTCCCCGCCCGCCGGACCCGCAGCCTCCAGCGGCTCCGGCGCCACTCCTTCCGGAATCACGGGGTCGGGGAGTGCACCGTCCGGCGCTGCCCGACCGGGGAGCTCAGGCTCCGGCGCCACTCGTTCCGGAATCACGAGGTCGGGAAGCTCACGGTCCGGCGCCACTCGTTCCGGCACCACCGGATCGGGGAGCGCACGGTCCGAAGCCTGTCCTTCCGGAACTACCGGGTCGGGGAGCTCACGGTCCGACGCCCTCACTTCCGGCGCCACCGCTTCCGGAACCATCGCTTCAGGCACCGCCGGATCGGGGAGCTCAGGCCCGCGCAGGGCCGGCCATGTCGGCGTCGGCCGCTCCTCCGGAGCCGGCGCGGGCCGCAGGTCCGGGGCGCTCGGGCCGGGTTCCGGGCCCAGGTCGAGGTCGAGCTCCGCCGGGGCGGCCGGTCCTGTCACCGCCACCGCGTCCAGGGCGGGGCCCAGGTCGGCCGGGATGTCCGGATCGCCAGTGCCGGCCGGGGGTACGGGCTCCGACGAGGGGCCGGCCGGCACCGGGGGCACCTCCTCGGCGAGGGGTCCGCCCGCCCCGGGCACCGCATCCGCCATATCCGCCGCCACATCCGCCCCCGCCGCCGCACCCACCGCCGCCGCATCGACCGGACCCGCATCGACCGGACCCGCCGCGGGGGCCGTCAGCGGATCAGGGGCCGGTGCCCCGCCGGGCTCCGGCCGCCCGGCGCCGTGACCCTCCGGGGCCGCCCGGCCCGGCGCGTCCCGTGGACCGGGTCCGGGCACGACGACCCGCGTGACCCGCTCCCCCAGCTCGTCCCACTCGCCCCGTACGTTCTCGGTGGATCGCATTCCCGCCTCCGTCATGTCCGTTCCGCCGCTTCAGCCGTCACGCGAAGAGCCGTCGCCATGTCTCCGGCCCCGGATAACCGTCCGCAGCGTTTCCGCTCCAGCCCTGGGCGCGCTGGAACGCCTGGACGTTGCGGCGGTCCGCCTCCGTCCACCTCGGGCCCGGCCCCGAGGTGTAGTACCTGCCGTATCCCTTCTTGACCAGCCGGGCGCCGAGCTTCCGGACGTGGTCGTTGGACTGCCCGGGGGCGAAGAAGCGTTTTCCCGGGTACGCGGCCGAGCCGCCGGTGGTGCTGCCGCTCCCCGCCGCGGGGATCCGGTGTCCGGTGCCCTTGACCAGCAGGCTCCAGGTGCCCGGGCCCGGGATCCCGTCCGCCTCCTTGCCCTTCCACCCCTGCGCCAGCTGGAACGCCCGCGTCGCCCGCTTGTCCGCGTCGCTCCAGCGGGGTCCCGCGCCGGTCGCGTAGAAGCGCTTGCCGCCCTGGGCGATGAGCATCTGCCCGAGCCGGGTCACGTGCGCGTTGTTCGCGCCGGGGCCGAACTTCGCGGTCCCGGGGAACGCGGTGGCCGAGCCGCTGCCGCCCGTGCCGCTGACGATGCCCTTGTAGCGGTAGGCGACGTACTTGGAGGAGTTGTTCCAGTACGCCATGGGCGTGGTCGCCTTCCTCGCGTGCGGGCTGGTCTGCTCGTACGCGAGGTAGTGGGTGTGGGTGTGGTCGGTCCAGCCGCCGAAGACCGTGACGTGCGAACCGGCCGAGGGGTCCGCCGGGTTGTGGAAGAGGAGGATGTCGCCGGGCCGCAGGTCGGCCCGGGCGATCTTCGTGCCGAAGGCGGCGAGGCTGCCGGTCCACTGGTTCGTGCCGAGGTTCCACACCATCGACACGAAGCCCGAGCAGTCCTGGCGGTAGCCGTCCGACCAGTACGCCCCCATGTTGTAGGGCACCTTGGCCGTCACCCATTTCTGGGCGCGGTTGATGATGTCGGTCCGGGTCGTCGCGCGCAGCGTGGTGGCCGGGGCGGCGGGCGGGCCCGAGGCTCCGCTGTCGCTCAGGGGTCCGACCGTGCCCTGCGGGGTGACCGGCTGGGGGTCCACCGCGGTGTCGGTGCGCGCGCCGCGGCCGGCGGCGGTCGCGGCGGCCTGGCCCGCCCCGCAGGACAGCACCACCCCGGCCGCGGTGACCATGACCAGCGCCCTGCGCGCGCCGTGGGCGGCAGGGTGGCCGCCGTGGCGTACGGGCAGCGCCGCAGCCGTACGGCGCTGCTGGGCACAGCCCGGACAGCCGCAGTCGGCGGGGGGTTCGTACTCCTCGAAGACCGGCACAGTCATGCGACTCCTCTTCCCTTCGGCAGTCATCCAGATCGTCCATAGATCACATTGACGGCATCACTCATGTTGACTGACTAAAGGGAAAAAACGACCATCCGACAGGCCGTGCCGCAAAGGAATTGGTCGGGAGCACGCCCGGACATCGGGTAAAGTTCTCCAGGTCAGCAGGCGCCGTTAGCTCAGTTGGTTAGAGCAGCTGACTCTTAATCAGCGGGTCCGGGGTTCGAGTCCCTGACGGCGCACGCGAATGCGAGGCCTCCTCACCGAGTGTGAGGGGGCCTCGCTGCTGTGCGCCACGGCGCGGGGCTCGCCCCGGGGGCGCCTTTCGCCCCCCTCGTACGCCGTCTTCACGGTATTCACCGAAATCGCACATACGGCTGGTGAAAAGCCTGCTCAGCCCTTGCGTCCAGGCCCCGCACCGAGGACCCTGGCCTGGTGCCGCCCCGGGGTCGCGCTCCCCCGGGACCGGGTGCGCGGAGCGGCGCCGCGGCGGGCGTGGACCCGCCGCCCGCCCACCGGGCGCCCTCACGCAGAGTCGCCGGGGACGGAGCACCACCCCGGGATCGCCGCCGCCCGGTCGGCCGGCCTCCGGCACCGCACCGTGGATGATCCAGTTCCGTTTTCTTCACATCCGCGCGCCGGGCGGGAGCCGGGGGACGGATGTTCGGGCGTGGGTCAGAGCGGCGCGGACGCCACTGCCGGGCGGCGACGCGCTTGCCGCCGCGGTCGGCTGCCCGGGGTCCGCTGGCGCCGGCGGTCGGCTTCCGCCCGGTTCCGGACATCCTGCCGCAAGCGCCCGGAGCACCGGGCGCCGTCGCCCTACAGTGGCGTCCCGGTGCGCGCCCCGACCTCCCGCGCCGTGCCCGGGTCACTCCCGCGACCCCGGGCACCGCGGTCGAGGACCGGCCCGGCCGGCGACTCCGAGGGGGAGCGGACGCCGACCGGGCCGGATCGTCCCCGGCACGGGCCCGTGCCGGGCACGGCACCTCGGGCCCGGTGCCTCAGAGGTGACTTCCCGCCGCCGCACCCCTCGCCTCCGCGAGCGCCCCCGAGGAGCGCCCCGCGGAAGCCGCCGCGGAGTCCCCGGCGGGTTTCCGCCCGGGCTTCTCCGCCGTCAGGTACGCGGAGACGACCACATTGGCCGTGTACGCACGCGCGTCACGGTCGTAGCGTCCACCGCAGGTGATCAGCCGGAGCTCCGCGCGCCCGCCCTCCCGGGGCCCGTACGCCTTCTGCGCGTCGAACCGCTCCCGGGTGAAGACCTGGACGTCGTCGATGGTGAACTCGGCGACCTTCCCGTCGGACCTGCTCACCCGGACCTTCTCGCCGGGCTTCGCGGCGCTGAGTCCGTAGAACACGGCGGGCTTGGTCTCGGTGTCGACGTGGCCGACGAAGAGGGCGGCGCCCTCCGAGCCCGGCTCGGTGCCGTCCGCGTACCAGCCGACGGCCTTCGGCGTCGCGAACGGCGGGGGCTCGATCGCCCCGTCGGCGTCCAGTCCGCGCCGCACCACGGTGGCGTCGATCCCGACGGAGGGGATCTCGACCCGCTGCGGCGCGGCGCCGCCGAGCGGGTCGTGGGCCGGGGGCAGCGGTGCGCCCAGGGGGCGGCCGACCGCGGCGACGTCACCGGTCGTGGGGGCCGAGTTGCCGGCGGTGGCGGCGCGGCCCCACAGCCACAGGCCCAGCAGGACGACGGCCCAGGTGACACCCGTCAGCAGGCGGCCGGTTCCGGCGGGGCGGTCCGGGGCGGACATGTCAGTGGAGAGCCGAGCGGCGGCGGCGCACGCTGCGGAACGCGACGGCGACGGCCGCGACGGCGCCCAGACCGAGGCCGATCACCGCGTGCCGGGTGCCGGGGCGTCCGTCGGCCGCGGCCTCCTCGGCGAGCACCGCGGTGCCTCCGCCGCCCGCCCGCACGGGGGCGACGGGCGAGGGCCGGCCGTGCGAGGCGACCGTGACCGTGCCGGTGGCCCTGCCGTGGCCGTCCTTGCAGGTCACCCAGACCTCGTAGTCGTCGGCTGCGGCGTCGGAGCGGATCCGGGCGTGGGCGACGAGCACCGAGCCGTCGGCCGGCTCGAAGTGCGCCTCGGAGGCGAACGCCTCGGAGTTGCCCCGGGCCGACCGGTCCTTGCCGCAGACGTCCACCCGGAGCTCCACCTCCCCGCCCGGGGAGACACGGGACGGGCTGACCGAGACCGTTCCGGAACGCTGCTCGTTCCTGGGGTCGCCGGCTTTCGCGTGGGCCGCCGCGGCGGACGCGGGCAGGGCTATCGTCCCGGCCGCGATCGCGGCACAGAACGTGAGGGACAGTGAGCGCATCGTAAACCTCCTGAACGAAGATTCACGCCCGGGAGGCCGCCCCGCATCCGCTGTGACCCGCTCGGGTTACGCCGTCGGCAGGTCCACCAGGTCGACGAGGTCCGCGATCGAGTCGACCACCGTGGAGGGCCGGAACGGGTAGCGGTCCATGTCGGCCTCCGTGGTCAGACCGGTGAGGACGAGGAAGGTCTGCATCCCGGCCTCCAGCCCGGCCAGCACGTCGGTGTCCATCCGGTCGCCGATCATGGCGGACGTCTCGGAGTGGGCGCCGATGGCGTTGAGCCCGGTGCGCATCATCAGGGGGTTGGGCTTGCCCGCGAAGTACGGGGCCTTGCCGGTGGCCTTGGTGATCAGCGCGGCGACGGAACCGGTGGCGGGCAGCGGGCCCTCGGCGGACGGGCCGGTCTCGTCGGGGTTGGTGCAGATGAAGCGGGCACCCCCGTTGATCAGCCGGATCGCCTTGGTGAGCGCCTCGAAGCTGTACGTACGGGTCTCTCCGAGGACGACGTAGTCCGGCTCGTGGTCGGTGAGGACGTAGCCGATGTCGTGCAGCGCCGTGGTGAGGCCCGCCTCGCCGATGACGTACGCCGTGCCGCGCGGGCGCTGGTCGTCCAGGAACTGCGCGGTGGCCAGGGCGGAGGTCCAGATGTTCTCCACGGGCACGTCCAGACCCATGCGCTTCAGGCGTGCGTGCAGGTCGCGGGCGGTGTAGATGGAGTTGTTCGTGAGGACCAGGAAGGGCAGTCCGGAGTCCCGCAGCCGCTTGATGAAGGCGTCGGCCCCCGGGATCGGTGTGCCCTCGTGGATGAGGACGCCGTCCATGTCGGTCAGCCAGGATTCGATCGGCTTGCGCTCTGCCATGTGACGGGCTCCTGCCGTACGCGCTGTGCACCCGGGGGTGCTGGACGCCGGCGGCACCGCGCTGTGCAGCGCCGACGCACCCGATTTTAGGCTGCCCGCTCCGGCGCACGGAACCGGTCGGTCGCACGGACCTGCCGCACCGGATCAGCGGCGCCCGCCGCGCAGGCGCCGGGACCAGAGCACGGCCGCAGCCCCGGCGAGGACCAGGGACACCGCGGCGAGGCCCGCCCGGAGCGTGCGGTCGTGGCCGGTGCGGGCGAGTTCGGGCACGGGGTCGCCCTCCGCGTCCCTCGTGACCCCGTCCTCCCCGGCCGCCTCGTCGCCCCCGTCGACGACGACGAAGGTGTACGCCGCCGACTCGCCCACCCACTCCCCGTCGCCGCCGGCCCGCTCCGCCCCGTCGTCGGCCGCGGCGGTGCGCCGCTGGACGATGGCGGCGTGGGCCGTGACCGTGCCGGGCCGGGTGTCGGAGGTGAACGCCATCCGCACCCGGACCGTCACCGTCTTCCTCGCGGGCACGGTGAAGCCGGCGAAGTCGTCGTCCTGCTCCCCGCCGCCGAAGACGCCGATCTGCTCGTCGCGGTCGGTGGACTCCCAGCTCACCCGGTGCTCCTCGGCGGGGTGCGCCCGCTCGGTGAACTCCAGCTGGATCTGTTCGGCCGTGAGCGTGCGGTCCTCGTCGGTCAGGACCAGCACGGGGTGGATGGAACGGCACGACCGGGAGGTGGTGTTGGTGAGGTCGAGGAACCAGGTGCCGTAGCCGCCGCCGGAGGCGTAGGTGTCGGGGCCGCCGTGGATGCGCGTCTCGATGGGGAAGTCCTCGCCGTCCGGGTCGCCGCAGCCGGGAGACTCCGGGGCGGCGACGAGTGCGGTGCCCGCCGCGGCGCTGGTCGCGGCGGGGACGGTGACCGGGATGGCGACGGCGGCCGGTACGCCGAGGAGGCTCACGGGCACGACCAGCCCGGCGGCGAGTCCGAGGCGGGTGAGGGCACGGCCGTCGCGCAGCCGTGCGGGGGGTCTGCTGGACATGGTGGATCACCCTTCGCTGCTCGCGAACGGCCGGGGGCGGGGGCCGCCGGCGCTGCCGCACGGGCCGGACGTCCGGCCATGGCGATGCGTTTCCGTGCGTGACGCTGTCACGCACGCGCGAGGGGTGGCCACCACCCGGCGGCGTACACCGCCCGTTCGGGCGTCATGGTCCGCTCGATCGGCCCTGCCCCACGGCGCGCCTGCGCGGGTTCCCCCGGTGTGCCCCTCGGGGGGGCTCCCGCCGGGGACGAGCAGC
The DNA here is from genome assembly GCF_040613235.1 of Streptomyces sp. NPDC006296. Lineage (NCBI taxonomy): Bacteria > Bacillati > Actinomycetota > Actinomycetes > Kitasatosporales > Streptomycetaceae > Streptomyces > Streptomyces sp. NPDC006296. The sequence goes on from NZ_JBEXRT010000032.1 coordinate 35,630, forward strand.
CGGGGCGGACGGCCCGCGGTCCGGGGGCCGTCCGGGCGGGCGTTCCGGTGGGGGTGGGGGCGGCCCGCGGCACCCGGTCCGGGCGCCGGCCGTCCGGGGCGGGGGGCCCTCAGTCCGGTGCGCCGCCGTCCTCGCCCGCGCGGCCGAAGAGCGGGGCGAGGACCAGCTGGGCCGCGCCCTCCGCGACGGGGCGGTCGCCGCCGGCCACGGTGACCGGGACGGCGGTGACGGCGCCCTCGCGGCGGGCGCGTTCCTCGACGACGGCGCGCACCCCGCGGAGGTAGGCGTCCTCGTGGGCGGCGACGGTCCGGCCGCCGAGGACGACCCGGTCGATGTCGAGGAGCCCCACGAGATTGGCGGCGCCCGCCCCCAGGACCCGGGCCGCCTCGGCGATGTCGCCGCGGGCAGCGGCGGCCAGGCAGAGCGCCTCGACGCAGCCGCGCCCGCCGCAGTCGCACGGGGGGCCGTCCAGCTGGAGCGTCTGGTGGCCGAACTCACCGGCGCCGGTGCGGGCTCCGCGGTGCACCGCTCCCCCGAGGACGAGCCCGGCGCCGAGGCCGGTGCCCAGGTGGAGGTAGACGAAGTCGGAGTCCGCCCGCTCCCGCAGGGCGAGGCCGAGCGCGGCGGCGTTGGTGTCCTTGTCGACGACGACGGGCAGCCCGGTGCGCTCGGCGAGGGCGTCCCGCAGCGGGTAGCCGTCCCACTGCGGGAAGCCGGTGACCCGGTGCAGCACTCCGCCGCGGTGGTCCAGCGGGCCGGGCAGGGCGGCGCCCACGCCGAAGACCGGCCGGATCGCGTCCCCGGGGGCGTCCGCCCGGACCGCCCGGACCGCGTGGGCGGCCGTGGCGAGGACCTCGTCGGCCGGGGCCCCGAGGTCGAGCGGGAGGGTGCGGGCCGCGACCGTGGTGCCGGCGAGGTCGGCGAGGACGGCGGTGAGCTCGTCGCGGTCCAGGTGGAGTCCGACGGCGTGTCCGGCGTCCGGGACCAGGCGCAGGACGGTGCGGGGCTTGCCCCCGGTGGAGGCGAGCCGGCCGGCTTCCGCGGCGAGCCCCTCGGCCCGGAGCCGGGTGGTGATCTTGCTGACGGCCTGCGGGGTGAGCCCGGTGCGCTCCGCGAGCTCCAGCCGGCTGATGCCCCGCTCACCGGCCACGCGCAGCAGATCGAGGACGAGCGAGGCGTTGTGGTGGCGCAGGGCCGGGAGGTTGGCCCCGCCGCTCCTGCTGCTGCTCCTGTTCACCACACCATTGTCCCCATCGCTTGCACTTTGGCAACAGCGTTGCTTAAGTGGGTCGCATGACTGCCAACGCTCCTCTGCGCGTCGGGCTCGTCGGCTACGGCCTGGCGGGTTCCGTCTTCCACGCCCCGCTGGTCTCCGCGACCGCGGGGCTCGTCCTCGACACGGTCGTCACGTCGGACGAGGAGCGGCGGGCGCAGGCCCGCGCCGAGTTCCCCGATGTGCGTCTGGCCTCCTCGCCCGAGGAGCTGTGGCCGCGCGCGGACGAGCTGGACCTGATCGTGATCGCCTCGCCGAACAGGACCCACGTACCGCTCGCGAGGGCCGCCCTGGAGGCCGGGCTCCCGGTCGTCGTCGACAAGCCGCTCGCCGGCACGGCCGCCGAGGCGCGTGAGCTGGCCGCGCTGGCCGCGGAGCGGGGGCTGCTGCTCTCGGTGTTCCAGAACCGCCGCTGGGACAACGACTTCCTGACCCTGGCCGGCCTGATCGAGGACGGCGAGCTCGGCGAGGTGCAGCGTTTCGAGTCCCGTTTCGAGCGGTGGCGTCCGCAGCTGAAGGGCGGCTGGCGGGAGTCGGGCGACCCGGAGGAGATCGGCGGGCTGCTGTACGACCTGGGGAGCCATGTCGTCGATCAGGCGCTCACCCTGTTCGGCCCGGCGGTGCAGGTGTACGCGGAGTCCGACGTGCGCCGCCCCGGCGCGGCGGCCGACGACGACACGTTCCTCGCGATCACCCACGTCAACGGGGTGCGCTCGCATCTGTACGCGAGTGCCACCACGGCGCAGCTCGGCCCGCGCTTCCGGGTGCTCGGCTCGAAGGCCGGCTATGTGAAGTACGGCCTGGACCCGCAGGAGGCGGCGCTGCGCGAGGGGGCGCGTCCGACGGCCGGCGAGCCGTGGGGCGAGGAGCCCGCGGAGCTGTGGGGGCGGGTCGGTTCCGGTGAGTCCCCGCTGACCGGCGGCGGCGACCCGGTCCGCACCCTGCCGGGCGACTATCCCGCGTACTACGCCGCGGTGGCCTCCGCCCTGCGCGGCGAGGGTGAGAACCCGGTGACGGCGCTGCAGGCGGCCGCCTCGCTGGACGTCCTGGAGGCGGCACGGCGCTCGGCCCGCGAGGGCGTGTCCGTGACCCTCCTTCCGCACCACGACGAGGAGGGCCACGCATGAGCACCGGCGCCCCGAGCGTTTCCGAGCTGATCGCGCAGGAACGGCGGCTGACCCTGCCGCACTTCGGCTACGACGACGCGTACGCGCTGGGCGGTCTGCTGGTCGCGCTGGCCCGCGAGCGGCACGCCCCGGTCGCGATCGACATCCGGCGGGGCTCCCAGCAGCTGTTCCACGCGGCGCTGCCGGGTTCGAGCGCGGACAACGACGCCTGGATCGACCGCAAGCGCAGGGTCGTGGAGCGGTACGGGGAGAGTTCGTACCTCGTCGGTACGCGCTTCCGGGCGAAGGGCACGACGTTCGAGGAGTCCTCGCGGCTCGACCCGGACACCTACGCCGCGCACGGGGGTTCGTTCCCGATCGCCGTGGAGGGAGCCGGCGTGATCGGTTCGGTCACGGTGTCGGGCCTGCCGCAGGCCGAGGACCACGCGCTGGTCGTGCAGGCGCTGGAGCAGTTCACGGCGCGCCCCGAGGCCTGAGGGCGACACCCGGGGGCCGCCTCCCGGCCGGGCGGACCGGGCGGACCGGGCGACCCCGCCGGGCCCGCTCCGGAGCGCCCGGTCGACCAGGTCCGCCCCGTCCGCGCCGTCCGCCTCGTCCGCCCGGGAGAGGCGGTCTCCCGGGCGGACGAGGCGGTCTCCCGGCCCTACGCGTCCTTGAGCTCCTGGCGCTGGCGGCCCAGCCCCTCGACCTCCAGCTCGACGACGTCGCCCGCGCGGAGGTAGGGCTTCGGCTCGGGGTGGCCCATCGCCACTCCGGCCGGGGTGCCGGTGTTGACGACGTCGCCCGGGTGGAGCGTCATGAAGTGGCTGAGGTAGCGGACGATCTCGCCGACCGGGAAGATCTGCCGGGCGGTCGTGCCGTCCTGCTTCAGCTCCCCGTTGACCCACAGCCTCAGCCGCAGGGCCTGCGGGTCGGGCACCTCGTCGGCGGTGACGAGCCAGGGGCCCAGCGGGTTGAAGGTCTCGCAGTTCTTGCCCTTGTCCCAGGTGCCGCCGCGCTCGATCTGGAACTCCCGCTCGGAGACGTCGTGCGAGACCGCGTATCCGGCGACGTGCCCGAGCGCCTCCTCGGCGGAGTCCAGGTAGCGGGCGGTGCGGCCGATCACCACGGCGAGCTCGACCTCCCAGTCGGTCTTGCGGCTGCGGCGCGGCACGAGCACGGTGTCCTCCGGGCCGACGACGGTGTCGGGGGCCTTGAAGAACAGGATCGGCTCGTCCGGGACGGCCGCCCCGGTCTCGGCCGCGTGGTCGTGGTAGTTCAGCCCGATGCACACGATCTTGCCGATCCGCCCGAGCGGCGGCCCGATGCGCAGGCCGTTCGCGTCGAGCGGAGGCAGGACCTCGGGCGTCCGGGCCGCCGAGCGCACCCGGTCCAGCGTCGAGGCGTCGGCGAGGAGTTCACCGTCGATGTCGGTGACGAGGCCCGAAAGGTCACGCAAGGTCCCGTTACGGTCGAGCAGTGCGGGGCGCTCCGAGCCCGCCGTGCCCACGCGAAGAAGCTTCAACGGTCCATCTCCTCCTGATCGAGGTCGAGCCCGTCGGTGGGTTGCGGCCAGCGAGAGGCTCGTTCGATCCTCCAAGACACCGGATCACTCCGCAAGACCCTGTTCACACCCTGGGACCCGCCGCGCCGTGGCGCCGTGCTCAGACGGCGGGGGCGACGGCGGCCTCGGCGGCCGGGGCCTCGCGGTAGAGCCAGGCCCGCTCGACGGCGGTCCAGGTGGTGCTCGTGACGACGTACAGGGCCGCCGCGAGCGGCACGAAGGCCACGGAGAAGAGGGTCAGGAAGGACATCAGCGGCATGACCTTAGTCATCGCGCCCATGCCGGGGACGGGCTGTCCGTCCGGGCCGGTGGCCGGGACCACCGGGTTCGCGGCCATCTGCCGCTTGGTGCGGCGGTAGGTGAAGCCGGCGACGACGGCGACGATCGCGAAGAGCGCGAGGTAGACCAGCCCCTGCGCGCCGAACGGCCCGCCGTCGGCGAGCGCGTCGTGCCAGCGCTCACCGAGCGGGGCTCCGAGGAGCTCGTGGCCGAGCAGCGCGTTCGGGTCGCCGCCGATCCGCCGGCTGGAGAAGAGGTGGTAGAGCAGGAAGAAGGCGGGCATCTGGAGCAGGCTCGGCAGGCAGCCGGAGAAGGGCGAGACCTTCTCCTTCGCGTGGAGCTCCATGAGCGCCTTCTGCATCCGGTCGGGGTTCTTCGCGTGCTTCGTACGCAGTGCGGTGATCTGCGGCTGCAGCCTGGTGCGGGCCTTCTGCCCGCGGGCCGCCGCCCGCGCGAGGGGGTGGACGGCGAGCCGCACCAGGGCGGTGAACAGGATGATCGCGGCGGCGGTGGACGCGTTCTGGAACAGGGGCTGGAGCAGGTCGGCGAAGGCGCCGACCAGGCTCGCGAAAGCGGACATGAAGGCGGACATGGGTGAGCCCTCCGGGGGTCTCGTCGTGCCGGGGAGTGAGGCGGACCGGGAGATACCGGTCGGCTCGGGGAATCGGCAGGACGACCCGCGCAGGGGGCGTGGCAGGTGCTGCCCGCTACGCGGCCGTCAGGAGGGCGGCCCCGGGCGCTCGGGGCCTGGTGCGTCCGCGGGCGTCGGGGTCGCGTTGCGGGAGGAACGCGGTGCGCTTCTCCCGGTCCCGGATGGCCGTGCGCACCCTCGTACGGGGCACGGGGGCCGCGCAGCGGGCGCTGAGGACGGAGCAGACGAGGAGCGCCGAGCCGGCGGCCGCGGTGGCGGCGAGCGCGACGGCGGCGGAGAGGCTGCCGCCTTCGGCGAGGAGGACCTCGGTGAGGAACAGGACGAGGAAGGCCGCGGGACGGAAGAGGCGGACGAGCGCCCGGCGGACGCGGTTCATGTCGTCGTTCACCGGCCCTCCCCCCTTCGTCTGCGGTCGTGTCCGGTCGTGAGGGCGCGATCGCGCCCTCCAGCCGTTATACACGATCGGCGTCCGGTGTCCGCCGGGGCCGCCGCGGTCTCCGGGGCCGCCCCCGGCGACCCGGGTGTTCAACGCGTCGCCGCCCGCCCTTCACCGGCCCTCCGGCACGCGCCCTCTCCCCGCACCCCCGTCCCGCAGTACCGTGTGGCCATGCGCCCCGACACGCCTGCCGACCACATCACCGAAGCCGAGCGCCTGCTCCGCACCGCGGCGCAGTATCCCGAGGACCACGAACCGCTGTTCCTCCAGGCCGCGGCCCATCTGGAGCTCGCCGGAGAGCGCGCCCGCGCGAGCAGCCTCTACGACGAACTGCTGGGCTCCACCGGCCCCGCCATCGAGAACCCGCACCGGATCAAGGCCCTCAAGGCGTCCAACCTGTGGGAGTACGGCCACGAGGCGGAGGCCCGCGCGATCATCGACGGCATCCGCGCCGCCGGTCCGCTCGACCCGGCGCCGTGGGAGATCGCCGCGGAGACGCTGGAGGCGCACGACGAGCTGGAGGCGGCCCACGACTTCTTCTCGACCGCCCTGACGCTCCTCCTCGCACCGGGCGAGGACGTCCCCTACGCCACCGAGTCGCTGCTGATCGGGCGGCACCGGGTGCGCAGGCTGATGGGCGTCGCGCACGACGCCTGGGACGAGCTGGCCGACACGCTCCACACGGCCGCCGTCCCCCTCGACGAGCTGCACGACCCGAAGCGGCTGTGGGCGCTCGGCTCGTCCGACCCGGGCGAGCTGCAGGCCGAGATCAACCGGCTCCGCGCCGAACTGGGCACCTACCGCAGCGCGTTGTCCCGCCCGTTCCCCGTCGCCGTCCTGCACTGGCCGGAGGGCGAGCTGCGCGAGCTGCTCACCGGCTACCCGGAGCTGGCCCAGGAGTACGTCTCGCACGCGGACCATCTGGCCCGTCTGGAGGCTGCGTTGCGGGATCTGCATGCCGCGGGCACGCCCAATCTCGGCATCGTGACGGGCACGGTCCCCTCCTACGAGGCGTTCGCCGCCTCGGAGGCCGCGTCCCCCTCGGACCCCGACCTGCTCCCGCAGTACGCCACGACGCTGGCGGCCCGCGGACGCGCCGTCCCGTGGCCCCCGGCGCGCAGCGCGGCGTGCTGGTGCGGTTCGGAGCGTCCGTACCGCGAGTGCCACGGGGCCGGCTGAGCGGGTCCGCCCCGCACGGGTGGGAGGGGCCCGGCCCCTCTCACCGGCCCGCGAACACGTCGCGCAGCGCGCGGTCGAGCTGTGCGGCGGCCTCCGCGGTGTCGGGTCGCTCGGCGGCCAGCAGCGCGTGCACGTGGGACTGCAACTCCTGGGTGAACGCCCCGTAGTAGGGGGTGCGCGGACGCTGCACGGCCTGGGTCAGGGCCGCGCCGAGCAGCCGGACGTACGCGGCGCGGGCCTCGGTCCCCTGCCCCTTCGGGGTGCCCTCCCCGGTGTCCTCGGCCCGCGCCGGGTCACCGGTGGGCCGGAGCGCGGCGGCGACCCGGGGCCAGCAGGGCTTCGGGGTGCTGCCGTACACGGAGGCCCGGGTCGCGGCGAAGCCCGCGTCGAGCAGGCAGCGTTCGCTCTCCCGCGAGGTCAGGAAGGCGATGAGGGCCCGCGCGTTCTCGGCGCGCGGGGAGTCGGCGGTGACGGCGAGATTCTGGCCGCCGAGGACGGCCTTGCCGGGCAGCCGGTTCACGGCGTAGTCCGCGGGGTCCATCAGGCCCTCCAGGGCGCCGTAGGCGTAGGGCCAGTGGCGCAGGAAGACGGCGCGGCCCTCGGCGAAGTCGGTGAGGGAGGCCGTCTCGTCGGAGGTGAGCGCGGCGGGCTGCACGCGTCCCCGGCCGACGCGGTCGAGGAGGGAGTCCAGCCCCTTCTTCAGCTGTCCCGGGTCGGAGCTGTACCGGCCCTCGCTGTCGGTGAGCTGGACCCCGGCGTCGGCGAACGCCTCGACGGTGTTGACGGTCAGCCCCTCGTACTGCTTCAACTGCGTGGTCCAGCCCGCCCGTTCGTCGCGGCGGACCGGGTTCAGGCCGAGGGTCTTGACGGAGGAGTACAGCTGGTCCCACGTCCAGTCGGCGGTGGGCTGCTTGTCCGCCTCGATGTCGGCCGCGGTCAGGAGGTCGGGCCGGTAGTAGAGCAGTCCGACGTCGGTGTTGAACGGCAGGGCGTAGGTACGGCCCTTCCACACGGTGGTGGCGTGGACCTGCCGGATGAAGTCGGTGTCGCCGGCGGTGCCGCTCTCTTCGGCGGGCAGCGGACTGATCAGCCCCGCCTCGGCGAACTCGGGGATCCAGGTGATGTCGAGGTTCACCACGTCGTAGCGGGCGCTGCCGGACTGGAGTGCGCCGAGGAGCTGGCTGCGCTGCTGGTCGGCGGCGCCGGGCAGCTCGACGAGCTCGGCCTGCCGGTCCCTCGATCCGGCGTGCCGGCGGTTCCACTCCTCTATCAGCTGCTGCCGCACACTGCCGGAGCCGGTGACGTCGAGCCCGCTGGCGACGACGACGGGTCCCGTCGGCGCGTCCGTCCCGTCGGGCTCCACCGTGTCGCCGGATCCGCCGGTGCAGGCGGCGGAGGCGAGGGCGAGCAGGCAGCCGAGCGCCACCGCCGCTCTGCCCCGCCGGTGACCGGTGCGACGGCCGTCCCGTGTCATTCCGCGTCCCCCGTACCCGCCTTGGCGACCTCCGCCGCCAGTCCGGCCGCCAGGTCGTCGCCGGGATCCAGGCAGCGTCCGCCGCTCGCCGCGGCGAGCCGGTCGCCGAAGCGGCCGGACGCGCAGGCGCCGTCCTGGAAGGAGACCGTCACGATCCTGACGAGCGGGGTCCGCCCCGCCTGCCCGACCAGCTTCTCCTGTTCGTCCTCGCCGACCTCCTCGAAGTCCTCGCCGTCGGTGACCAGGACGAGGAGCCGCGGCTGTTCCACCGCCGCGGAGTCACCGCGCAGGGCCGTGAGCGCCGCGCCGAGCCCCGCCCCGACACGTGCGTCGTAGGCGGCCGTGGCCGCGCCGGTGACGGCCTTCCGGACACCGGACCCGGTGTGGGTGCCGAGCTCGACGAGCTCGGCCATCGGTTTCCCCGCGGCGACCGCGGCCGTCCACACCCCGTACGCGTCCCGGGCGCCCAGCGAGCCCATCGAGCGGGCCACGAGCTCCTTGGCGCCGCCGGTGCCGTCCCAGAGCCGCCGGTCCGCCACCGAGGTCGAGTTGTCGAGGAGGTAGAGCACCCGGCCGGGGCCGAGCGCCCCCCGGTAGCGGCTCAGGGTCGTGTTCAGCGACGCCGACGCGTCGGTGTCCGGGCCGGTCGTGGGGATCCGCGCGCGCACGGCCGTCGTGTTGTCCTCGGCCCGCAGCACCGAGCCGTCCCCGGGCTCCGCGGGTCCGCCGCCGTCGACACCGCGGAAGCCGTCGTCGGTGAAGCACCTCTGCGCGTCCGGGTCCGTGGTCAGCCATGCGTGGAAGTCCTCGACGGCGGCCTCCCGGGCGTCGGCGTCCCGGTCGGCCCCGGCCCAGGTGACGCGGACGAAGGGCACGTCCAGCATCGGCACGTCGGAGGGGTAGTGGGCCACCCGGTGCGCCAGGGACTCCGTCGCGCAGGCGGGCCGGCCGGCCTCACCCGCCGAGAGGTTGAACTGCGCCAGGGTCTGCTCCGGCACGAGGACCGCCGCCCGGTCGTCCAGGTCGTGGTGCGTGCCGTCGGACAGGGCGCACATCAGCTCCCGCGCGGTGGAGGGCATGGGCCGCAGCGCGCCCGCCATGCCTTGCTCGACCGAGGAGGCGTGCCCCTCGGCGGAGGTGGCGTAGAGCGCGTCGGTCGCCAGCAGCGCGGCCTCGGTGCCCTCGGGGTCGGGGCGCAGGATCTCGACCCGCTGGGCGTCCTCCAGCCCCGTGATGATGGCGCCGAGCGGATCGTCGGTCTGCAGGCTCTGCGGCAGGGACATGGTGTCGGGCACCCCGAGGACCATCGGCGTGTAGGCGACGGACCCGAGCCGGTCGAGCTTCACGACGCTCCTTCCCGGCTGCGCGGACGGCTCCCCCGCCCCGGCACCGCCGTTCGCCTCCGGGGCCGTGGCCCGCCGCCACGCGCTGCCCGCGGCCGGTATCCAGACGTCGGGCTGCGCGCCGACGTCCCGCTGCGGCCTCGGGCACGCGCCGGAGGCCGGGCAGGTCGCGGGCGGTTCCTGCCAGAGCGAGGAGGACCGGAACGCCGAGACCGCGTCGGTGGCCTTGGCGTCGTACACGTTGATGCCGACGGTCCGGCAGCCGCGGGCGTCCCTGCGGGGGTAGGCGTCGGCGGCCTTCTGCACCGTGGGCCGCAGATCGGGGTCGGTGAGCACCCGCAGTTCGAGGGGCGAGGCGCACGCGCCCCCGGCGGACGCGCCCAGGAGGTACCAGGCCCCTCCCGCGGCCAGCGCGACGGCCCCCGTCAGCACGAGGGCGGTCGTCCGCGTCGTGCGGCGGGCGAGGAGGACCGTGCGGGCGAGCGCGGCGGTCCGTCCCGCACGGCGGGCGAGGGCCGGGAGCAGGCGGTGCGGGAGGGCCGGCGCGGGATGCCGCGGCGGACGCCCGGTGGGCCCGCCGGCCGCGTCGTCCTGCCGGACCTGCGCGGAGGGCCCGGGCCCCGTGGCGAGCGCGGGTGCGGAGGGCTCCGGCGCTGCGGCGAGCGCGAGCACCACGTCGTCGCCGTGCCGCCGTTCGTCCGGCACCCACCGGTGCTCGTCGACGGCCTTGTACGACTCCATGGCACGGCGCACACCGGTGACGATCCGGGTGAAGGTGACCGGCTCCGCCCTCTCCGTGGTCAGCAGCCGGTGCAGGGCGGCCGTGAACTCCGTGCCGGTGTCGGGGTCGCCGGGCGGGATCTCCACCCCCGGTTCGGCCGCGGTGAGCAGGGCGAAGTTCTGCCCGGCGGCGGGGCTGAACGCCGCCAGGGCGTTGCCGGCGAAGCAGCAGTCGAGGATGACGACGACCCAGTCGGCCCGGGCGTAGCGCAGCTCGGGCATGATGTCGTCGCGCCAGGACAGCGTGTCCACGAAGGGGTGGCGCCGGTCCCTGGTCACCCGGGAGCCGGTGAACATCAGGTTGAGGTCCATGCCGTCGGTGCGCACGATGCCGTGCCCGGCGAAGTAGACCACCAGCAGCCCGGTGACCTCCTCGCGGGCCGCGGTCAGGGCGGCGCGCACCCGGAGCGGGTCGACGGCCGGGTCCGGTCCGCCGGCCGCGGAGACCTCCACGAGGTCGCCCGGGTCGAGCATGCCGGTGTGTTCGGCGGTGAGTGCCTCGCGCATGAGGCGGAGGTCGGTGGCGACGGCCGGCAGGTCGTTCCGGGCGCCGTCGTAGTGCTGCACCCCGATGAGCACGGCCCGGTGCCGCTTGGCTCTGTTCCCCTCGCCGCGCGCGTCGTACGGCGGCACGGCCCCTAGCCCTGTCCGGGCTCGTCGCCGCCGCGTGGTCGGGCGGTCCCGCCGCCGGCGGGACCCGCGTCAGGACCGCCGTCGGGAGTCCCGTCAGGACTCCCGTCACGGCCGGTGCCGGTGCCACGGTCACTGCTGTTGCCGCTGTTGCCGCTGCCGCGGTCAGCGCTGTCGCTGCCGTCGCCGGTGTCGCGGTTCAGGCCTGCTCCCGGTCCTTCGGACGGCCCGTCGAGGGTGACGCGGGGCGACTCCTCCGGATCGGCGAACCGGCGCCGGTTGCGCAGCCAGGTCTCCACGGACCGCCATGCGTTCTCGGCCACCGAACGCGCGACCTCGACGGACACGACGAGGATGATGTCCTGGATCAGCTCCCCGCTCATCGCCTCGGTCTGCGTGAGCGAGTCCTTGCGCGCGAGTCCCGCCTCGCCCCGTTCGAGCGTGCCCTCCAGGACCGGCGCGTTCTTCAGCCAGGTGCTGAGGGCTTCGAGGTCGTCACGCCGGGTGTGCGTCCCGCTGACGGTGATCCGCAGCTCGATCCTCTCCTGGTCCGGTTCACACGCGCCCGTGTCCGCCCCGTACGTCATGCCTGCCCCCATCGGCCCCGCCGCCCTCGCCCCGCAAGGGACTGGTCACTGAACACAGAAGTATTTCACGGGCTTTGACACCAGGCACCCCTTTGTTCCGGGTCCGCTGAAGGTCCTTGCGCTCGTACCGATGAGTGTTGCCCCCGGCCGCGGTCATATCTCCTGACAGACTCTCGACCGCCTCGTGGCGCACGCCACGGCGCACCTCCACGACGGGACGCGACGACATGACCGAAGCAGTGAAGGGCCCTGCGAGCTACTTCCCTTCGATCGAGAAGAAGCACGGACGCCCGATCGCGGAGTGGAAGGACCTCATCCGCTCCTCGCCGCTGACCGGGCACATGGAGATCGTCTCCTGGCTGAAGGCCGAGCACGGCCTGGGTCACGGCCATGCCAACGCCCTGGTCGCCCACACCCTCGCCGAGGACAAGGCGGCCGGATAGGCACCGGCTCGGCTCCCCGGCCCGAGGCTCCACGAGCTCGGATACCCCGGCTCCGGCCTCCACGCGCTCGGGTCCCCCGGCTCAGTGCCTCCACCCGGGGATCGTCTGCTCCGACCAGACGGTCTTGCCCTCGGGGGCGTAACGGGTGCCCCACAGCGAGGCGAGCTGGGAGATGATGAAGAGCCCGCGCCCGCCCTCGTCGACCGCTCCCGCGTACTTCATGTACGGGGCGGTGGTGCTGCCGTCCCGGATCTCGCAGGTGAGTCCGCGGTCGAGGATGAGGCGCAGCTCCACCGGCGGACTGCCGTACCGCACCGCGTTGGTCACCAGCTCACTGACGATCAGCTCGGTCGCGTCGCCGGTGTCGCCCGCCAGGTCCCAGTCCGCCAGCGTCCGGGACGCGAGACGGCGCGCGGTCGCCGGGGCCGACCGGTCGTAGGGCAGCTCCCAGGCGGCGTACCGGTCCTCGGGCATGGCGTGCGTCCGGGCCAGCAGCAGGGCGGCGCCGTGCAGCTCGGGGGTGTCCGGCAGGGCCCGGGCGACGGCTTCGCACAGATCCCCCATCGGCCGGTCGGTGGGCAGGAGCGCCTGGCGCAGGGCCCCCGAGCTGGGCTGGGCCTGGCTGCGGAGCGCGTGGCTGTGGAGCACGACGAGGCTGCCCTCCCTCAGGGACAAGGAGACGGCCGCGACGGGCGCCCGTTCCCTGGCCCCCAGGGGCGGGCCCACGGGCAGCCCGACGACGTAGGCGGTGCCGTCCGGTTCGACGACCAGGGGTGCGGGATGGCCGGCCGACGCGACGGTGCACTTCTCGGTGAACGGGTCGTACACCGCGTACGCGCAGGTCGCGGCCAGTGGCTCCTGGTGCAGCGGATCGTTCCTGGGCAGCTGGGCCCGTTCCTCCGCGAGCCGGGCCGCCGTGTCGTAGAGGCGGGCGAGGAGTTCGTCGGGCTCCAGGTCCAGGGCGGCGAGCGCGTGGACGACGGTGCGCAGCTGCCCCATGGTGGTGGCCGCGTGGATCCCGCGCTCGGACACCTCCCCGATGACCAGGCCGGTGCGGGCCCCGGACAGGGCGATCGTGTCGAACCAGTGGCCGGCGTCCCTGCCCGGCAGCAGCAGGTGGTCGGTCTCGACGGCGGGCTGGGGGGCGGCACGCTGCGGCAGCAGCCGGCGTTGGAGGGCGCTGGCGATGGTGTACTCGTGCACGTAGCGGCGGGCGTTGTCGATGCCGAGGGCGACGCGGGAGGCCATGGCGGACACCACGGGGACGTCCGCGTCGGTGAACGGCTCGGAGTCACCGCACCGGTAGAGGCTGACCAGCCCGAGGACCGCCCCGTGCACCGTCAGCGGCGCGACCAGCAGGCTGTGCGCGTCCATGCTCCGGATGGAATCCGCCCGCGCGGCGTCGGCGTCGGCCCAGGGGGCGTCCCGCAGCGGATGGACACGCACCCGGAGGTCGGAGAGCGCCCGGTGGTACGGGGTCCCGGGGGCCACCGTCCGGATGTCCCCCACCGGGTGGGCGGCCTTCCTCAGGCCCTCGTACGCGGCGCGCCTGAGCGGCACGTCCAGGCCGAGCGGCCCCGGCTCGGGCGTCTCGCCGCGCAGCACCGCGTCGACGACCTCGACGACCGCCATGTCGGCGTAGTCGGGGACCAGGGCCTCGACGAGCTCACGGCAGGTGGCGTCGACGTCCAGCGTGCTGCCCACGCCGTCGCGGACCGCGTCGAGCGCGGTGTCCCTGCGCAGACGGGCGACCTGTTCGCTGATGTCGACCACGGACACGGCGACCCCCAGCACCGCGCCGTCGGCCCCGGGCCGTGTACCGCCGCCCTCCTGGAGCCTGGACGCCGTCAGTGCGAGGATGCGCCGCCTGCCCGACCCGTCGCCCCGGGCGGCGCGGAACGGCCGGTCGACCCCCGGCACACCGGTGCGCAGGACCTCCCGGACGAAGTCCTCGACCCGCTCCGGCTCCTCGAAGGCGCACACCTCACGGAAGGGCCGTCCGCGCAGCGCCCCGGCCGCGTCGGATCCGGGGGCCCGGGGCGGGCCGCTGATCCGCAGCAGCCGGAGGCCGGGGTCGAGCACGTGGACCCGTACCCGTGCCTGCGAGAACATCAGGTCCAGCAGGGCCGCCCCGATCGCGTCGTCGTCCCGCCCCGGCCCACCGCTCCCGCCGGCCGCCCGGACGGCCCACCCGGACCCCGCGAGGGGCTCCAGCCGCAGCCCGCCGGGCGCCGCGCCACCGTGGCCCGCCCGCCGGGTCTCACCGGCCAGGACCTCCGTCAGGGACAGGCCGAGCGCGTCGGCGGCGGCCGGGCCGAAGCGCCGTTCGGCCGCCCGGCTCCACCCGGTGACCACTCCGGCGCCGTCCACGACCATCAGGGGCGCATCAGCCATGAGCGCAGCTCCTCCGCCCCGCACGGGGCCAGGACCGGGCCTCGGTGCCCGCGACCCGGAACCGGGCCCACGCACACGTCGGCACGTACGCAACCAGCATCGGCCCCACGCCCCCGGCCCGCGACCGGAGGGGGAGGTGCGGTGGGGGCGGGTGCCGGAGGGAGGGCGGGGCGGTGGATTCGCACGCGTACTCGGTCAGCCCGTCGGCCCTTGATACAACTGCTCCTGTACGTGACGACGAGGGGGACTCGGCCATGCCCAGCGACGACTCAGAGCTCGCCCCCGTGGCCGGGCTCTACGAAACGCTCATCACGCACCGGCTCGGCGAGCGGATGAAGCAGGCGAACGCGGCAGGTCGGCATTCCGTCGACGACGAGGTCGGAGCGGAATCCTCACCCCACGTGCTCGCCCGCCACATCGGAGACACGGTACGGCGAGTCCTCCAGGGGCTGTCCCCCGCGGAGCGGGTAGGCGCGGCCAATCACATCCTGGAGTCCGTCAACACCCTTGAGGGCGCGGCTCAGTGGATCGATCTCGTCACGGACGGCCCACGCCGGCTGATGTCGATCGCCGAGCAGGAAGCTCCCGGTGTGTACGCCATCCGCCCGGCGACTCCGCTGTCCGACACGGCTCTCCTCACCAACTCGCCGGAGGATCCGAGTCTCGGCTTCGAGCTTCGGGCCGAGCTGGCCACGGCCGACCGCGTCGATCTCCTCTGCGCCTTCGTGAAGTGGCACGGGCTCCGCGTCCTCGAAGAGTCGCTCGCCTCCGCACACGCCCGCGGTGTCCCCATCAGGGTCTTGACCACCACGTACATCGGGGCCACGGAGCGACGCGCGCTGGACCGTCTCGTCCGTGACTTCGGTGCGGAGGTCAAGGTCAACTACGAACTCCGCTCCACCCGTCTGCATGCGAAGGCCTGGCTCTTCCGCCGCGCGAGCGGCTTCGACACCGCCTATGTGGGCAGCTCGAACCTGTCCAGGGCCGCGCTCCTCGACGGACTCGAATGGAACGTCCGTCTCTCGTCGGTCGCCACGCCGTCCGTTCTCCGCAAGTTCGAGGCCACATTCGACGCCTACTGGAACGAGCAGGCGTTCGAGCCCTACGACCCGGACGCCGACGCGCAGCGGCTCGACGAGGCGCTGTCCCAGGCGGGCGGTTCGCACCGGCAGGACCGCGGCCCGATCACCCTGTCGGGCCTGGAAGTCCGCCCCTATCCGCACCAACGCGACATGCTGGAGCGCCTTGAAGTCGAGCGAACCGTGCACGACCGTCACCGCAACCTGCTGGTGGCGGCGACGGGCACGGGGAAGACCGTCATGGCCGCGCTGGACTTCAAGAGGCTGCGCACGGCACTCGGGCGAGATCCCCGCCTCCTGTTCGTGGCCCATCGCAGGGAGATCCTGGAACAGTCCCTGCGCGTCTACCAGAACGTGCTGGTCGACGCGAACTTCGGCGAACTGTTCCACGCCGGCCGCATCCCCGACCACTGGACCCATGTCTTCGCCAGCGTCCAGTCCCTGAACGACCGCGCCCTGGAACGCATCGCCCCCGACCACTTCGACGTCATCGTGATCGATGAGTTCCATCACGGCACGTCACCCACGTATCGCAGGCTGCTCGACCATGTCAGGCCCAAGGAGCTGCTGGGCCTCACGGCGACCCCGGAGCGCGCGGACGGGCTGAACATCCAGGACGCCTTTTTCGACGGACGCATCGCCGCGGAGATGCGACTCTGGGAAGCCCTGGAGAACGAACTACTCAGCCCCTTCCACTACTTCGGCATCACCGACAACACCGACTTGAGCGCGGTCTCCTGGAAGCGCGGAGCGTACGACTCGACGGCCCTCAGCAACCTGTTCACCGGTAACGACGCGCGCGCCCGCCTCGTCGTACAGGCGGTGATCGACAAGCTGACGGATCCCGGCTCCATGCGCGCTCTGGGCTTCTGCGTCTCGGTGGCACACGCCCGCTTCATGGCCGACTTCTTTCAGCGTGCCGGGCTCAACGCCCGTGCTCTCTCCGGCGAAACCCCGGGCCCTGAAAGGAAGGCCGCCCTCGACGACCTACGAGCGGGCAGGCTCCAGGTCATCTTCTCGGTGGACCTGTTCAACGAGGGGCTCGACGTCCCCGATGTCGACACCCTGCTCCTGCTCCGCCCCACCTCCAGCGCCACCGTCTTCCTCCAGCAGTTGGGACGCGGGCTCCGCCGCACCGAGGGCAAGGCCGTGCTCACCGTCCTGGACTTCGTCGGCCAGCACCGCAAGGAGTTCCGCTTCGAGCATCAGTTCCGCGCCCTGACCAACCTCACCCGGAACCGTCTTCGGTCGAGCATCGAGCAGGGCTTCCCCCAGCTCCCCTCCGGCTGCCAGATCATCCTTGAGCCGAAGGCCAGGGACCTGATCATTGACAACATCCGTCAACAGATCAGCGTCAATGTGAAACAACTCGCCAGGGAGGTAGCCGAGTACGCCGAACCGCGCCTCGCCGGCTACCTCAGAGAGAGCGGCCGGGACCTTACGGAGCTCTACCGAGGTCAGGGGAACTCCTGGACCGGATTGCTGCGCCGAGCGAAGATCCTGAAGGGCGAAGCTCCTCCTGGTGAAGCAGCGCTCCTGAAGCGGATCTCTGCGTTTCTGCATGTGGACGACCCCCTGCGGGTGGCCGCTTACAGCAAGCTACTCACCGACGACGCCCCGGCCTACGATCAGCTCTCCGCGCACGACCAGGCGTATGCGCGGATGTTCTTCTTCTCGCTCTGGCCTTTGGGCGGCTTTTCGAGCTACGAGGAGGGTTTCGCTACCCTCCGGTCTCAGCCGGCCTTCCGTGACGAGCTTCACCAGGTACTCGTCCACGTCCTCGACCGGGCGGACCATCTTCCGCTCCCCCTGCTCGACACCCATGCCGGTCTTCCCCTGACCGTTCACGCCTCGTACAGCCGCGAGGAGATCCTGCCCGCCCTCGGCCAGTCCACCGTGGGCGGCTTCATGCCCGGGCATTTCCGCGAGGGGGTGAAGTGGTGCGAGGGCATCCAGACGGACGCCCTCCTCATCACGCTGGAGAAGGACGAGAAGGACTTCTCACCGGAGACCCGCTACAAGGACTATGCCCGCAACGACTTCCTGTTCCACTGGGAGTCGCAGAACCAGACGTCGGAAACCTCGCCGACGGGTGTCCGCTACCGCATGCACAAGGAGCGGGGATCCCATGTGCTGCTCTTCGTCCGCCGCTACAAGAAGACGGACACCGGTGGCCCCCAGCCGTGGATGCTGCTGGGCCCGGCCGAGTACGTCGAACACGAGGGAAGCAAGCCCATGGGGATCGTATGGCGGCTGCGCCACCAGATCCCTGCGGACGTACTGACCTACTCCGCCATCGCAGCCGGCTGAACCGCTCCCGAGCGGCGCGGCCGGGGACAACACCACCGCGTCGTCCTCCCCGGCCCCCGCAACGCGCCTCGCCGCGGCCGAGGTGCCGCGGCGGGCGGGAGGCGTCGCCGGGTCGTGGCGGTGGGGGCGGCTCTCAGGGGGTGAGGTAGGGGTCCGCGGCCATCCGCCGGTAGGCGTCGAGCGACTCGGGTGAGGAGTCGATCTGCCAGTGCCGCTCCTTGTCGACGTCGAACCACACGAGGGCCTTGATGAGGGGGAATTCGTCCTTGAGGCCCGGGACGATCTCGTCGATCCAGTCGGCCTTGCTTCCCCCGGCCTCGTCGGACGCCGTCTCGCCGATGATGATGGGCTTGCCCGTCTCGGCGAGCGTGCCGTAGATGTCGCGGAAACGGTCGGTGAAGCTCTGCCACTCGAAGTCGGGGTCGGACGTTCCCCAGTTGTATCCGTCGACGCCCGTCCAGTCCACGTACCGGTCGCCCGGGTAGTACGCCATGGTGTCGGGAGCGTCGGGGCTGTCGGTGACGTTCGGCGCCCAGACCCAGACGACGTTCGAGGCGCCGCGCTGTTCGAAGATGTCGTGGATGTGGCGGTAGGCGGCGATGTACAGCTCGGGGTCGTGCCCGCCCCAGCCCTCCTCCTCGTTCATCTCGGCGGCGAAGTCGAGGAAGAACGGTTCGCCCAGCTCCTTCGCTCCGTCGGCCTGCTTCTCGATCGTCGCGTCCAGCGATCCGTCGACGATGTCGTCGAAGTCGACGTCGAAGGGCTCCCAGTTCACCAGCGGGATACGGTCGTCGCCGAGGTCGTCCCGGGTGGTTCCGGAGGCGGACCAGTCGTCCTCCCACCCGTAGTAGGTGAGGTGGATCTTGGGCGTGGTGCCGATACGGGCGTCCGTCTCCTCCACGGTGCCGTTGCCGTAGTAGTGCCCCAGCCAGGCACCCTCCGGCGGCACGAGCGGGGCGGCCGGCTTCGCGTCGGCCACCTTCTCGGGGGCGGTGGAGCAGGACGTGGCGGCGAACGCCACCGCCGTGACCAGCGCCGTGCCCGCCAGGCCGGTACCGAGCCGGCGGAGGGCCGGCCTGAGCCCGGCGGTGCTCACGTCGCCGCCCGGGCTCGTCACGTCCTGGGCACGTCCCCGGCGCCACGGCCGGCCGGACGAGGAACCCCTGTCTGTCATGCGGTCGCCCCCATGCCGCGCGACCGGCTGCCGCTCGGTCCCGGGCGTTCACGAGTGGGCCCGTTCAGCCCGTGGTCGGATCGGTGAAGAGCGCGACCGGGGCGCGGTGGGGGACACGTCGAGGGTCCTGCCGACCGCGCGGAAAGAAGCCCTCTCCAGGTGAGGAAGCGTAACGGGTCGTACGCGCCCGGCCGCACCGCGGACGGACGGCCGGGCAGGCCTCGGCCCCGCCGCGCGGGCCCGGGGGGCGGGGGGGCTCAGGTCGTCCCCCGAGGAGCCAGCATCGCCGTCCTTCCCTCCGTTCGGGTCCGCAGGGAGTGGGTGCGCGTGCTCAGGGGACGGGGGTTCTCCCGGTGACGCCGGCGCCGGACCGGCCGCACCCCCGCGGCATCCGGAGGCCCGTCACAGCCACCCCCGCTCCCGCGCCGTACGCGCCGCCACGTGGCGGTTCTCCGCGCCGAGCTTCATCGCGGCGGAGGAGAGGTAGTTGCGTACGGTGCCGCTGGACAGGGAGGCGCGGGTGGCGATGTCGGCGACCGGGGCGCCGTCCTCGGCGTAGGAGAGGAGTTCCGCTTCGCGGGGGGTCAGGGGGGATTCGCCGGCGGCGATGGCGTCGGCGGCGAGTTCCTGGTCGACGTAGCGGCCACCGGTGTGCACCGTGCGGATGATCTGGGCCAGTTCGTGCGCGGACACCGTCTTGGGCACGAAGCCGCGCACCCCCACGCTCAGGGCGCGTTTCAGGGCTCCCGCCCGGGCGTGGCTGGTGACGATCATCGAGGCGCAGCCGGGCAGGGACGTACGCAGCCGGGTGGCGACCGCGATGCCGTCGAGGCCCGGCATCTGGAGGTCGAGCACGGCGACGTCGGGGTGGTGCGCGGCGGCCATGGCCAGGGCCTCGTCGCCGGTTCCGGCCTGTGCGACGACGGTGATGTCGTCCTCCAGGGTGAGGAGCGAGGCGAGCGCGCCGCGGATGAGGTGCTCGTCGTCGGCGAGCAGGACCGTGATCATTCGCCTTCCTCCCAGGGGATGCGTGCGGTGAGGCGGAAGATCCCGCCGGGTTGCAGTTCGGTGGTCAGCGTGCCACCCGGGCCGGTCAGGCGTTCCCGCAGCCCGGCCAGCCCGGTGCCGGCGCCGGGTGGGGGGTCGGGTGCGCCGTCGTTCTCGATCAGCAGCAGGGCCGTGGTGGGGCCCGCGGTGCGCAGCGCCATCATGCAGCGGGTCGCGCCCTGGGCGTGGCGCAGGACGTTGGTCGTCCCCTCGCGCACCACCCAGCCGAGGGCGGACTGGATGTCGGGAGGCAGGCGGTCCGCGGGACCGTACTCGATGCGGCAGTCGATGCCCGCGGCCTCCAGGACGGAGCGGGCCCCGACGAGTTCGGTGTGGAGGTCGGCGGTGCGGTAGCCACGCACCACCGACCGGATCTCGCGCTGCGACTCGCGGGCGATGCGCTGCACCTCCACCATGTGCTCCTCGGCCTCGGGCAGCCCGCGCCGGGCCAGTTGGGCCGCGAGTTCGCTCTTGAGGGCGACGACGGCGAGGTTGCGGCCCAGGACGTCGTGGAGGTCGCGGCCGAAGCGCAGGCGTTCCTCGGCGACAGCCAGGCGGGACTGGGTCTCGCGTGCGGCGGCCAGTTGCTCGATCAGGCGGACGCTCCAGCCGGACGCCCGGGAGGCGGCGGCCATGAACGGCACCATGAAGGCGCTGGCGCTGACGGCGAGGACCAGGGCCGGGCCGGGCAGTCCCGCCACTCCCGCTCCCACCAGGGAGGCGACGGCGACGACCGCCACCAGGGCCGCTCCCCGGCGGGGCGACAGGGCGAGGGCGGGCGGCCCGGCCCAGAACATCAACAGCCATACCAGGTAGGACGTCAGGTCGCCGTCGTCGATGCGTCCGACCGCCAGCAGTACGCATCCCACGGTGGCCATGCCCAGCGTCAGGGCCGTGTACACCGCGACGAGCAGGGTGGGCCGTGGGCCGGCGGTCAGGTAGTGGCGCAGGGCGGAGCGCCACAGCATGAACTGGACCACGGCGTGCACCGCGCCCAGTACGGCCACGGTCGCCAGGACGGGGGCGTCGCCGTGCGACTGGAACATCCAGATCGTCCAGAGACCCACCTCGGTGACGGCGAGAAAGCCGACGCTGCCCACCGCGTAGCGCCGGTAGCGTTCGGGGCCGTCCTGGCCGCCGAGCCGTTCGACCCAGTCCTCCATGCTCACGCTCATGAGCACCGGCTTCCCTGTTCGGCGCCCGCCGCACCTGTCGGCGCGGGTTCAGCCACGCGGGCCCCAGCGGAACCAGCGCCGCACACCGAGGGCGGCCGCCCCGGTCCAGGCGAGGGCGAGGAGCAGCGCCCGGCCCTGGTCCAGGACGCCGAGGTCGCCGGTCCAGCCGCCCCTGAGCAGGTCCATCACCGGTGAGAAGGGCAGCCAGGCGCTGATGTCGGCCAGCGTGCCGGGCAGGATCTCGCGCGGGACGAACATCCCGGAGCCGACCATGCTCAGCAGCCAGAACGGCAGGAAGGTCAGTTGTGCGCTCTCCGCCGTCCGGGTGACCGCAGCGGTCAGCGCGCCCGCGGAGACGAGCATCGCGCCGCCGATGAGCAGTCCGAGGACCATCAGGTGGGGGGCCGCGGGTGCGGGGGCGTCCAGGACCACCGTCAGGCCGATGATCAGCAGGGCGCACTGCACGTACGCCAGGAGCAGCGCGGGGAACGCCCCGCCGGCGAAGATCTCCCAGTCGCGGACCTCGCCCGTGCGCAGCCGCTTGAGCACGAGGCTCTCGCGCCGGGTGACGTAGACGCCGACCAGGTTCGTGTAGACGGAGAAGATCAGGGCCAGGCCCAGCGAGCCGGGCAGCAGGACCGTGGCGATCGACAGGCCCGTGCCGCCCAGGTCGAGGCCGTTGACCACGCCGCGCATCGAGAAGGTCGTGACGGCGGGCACCAGGAGTGCGGTGACCAGTGCGGCCCGGCTGCGCAGCAGCAGGGTCAGCTCCGCGCGGCCGAGGGCGGCCATGCGGGAGGCGGAGCCGCGTCGCGCCGGCGGGGCGGTGTCCACGGGGCGGGTGGGCGCGGTCGTGGTCATCGTGTCTCCTCGTCGTCCAGGCCCTTGGCGATCTCCATGAAGGCCTCTTCCAGTGATGCGGACCGTGCGTCGAGGGCGTGCAGGGTGACGCCGGTGCGGTGGGCCCAGGTGAGCAGTTCGGTGGCGGTGCGCTGGAGGTCCCTGGTCTCCAGGCGGACGGTTCCGCCCACGGTCTCGTGCCGGGTCACACCCATGGCCGGGAGCGGGGGGAGCTCGCCGAGGAGGCGGTCAGGGGGCAGCCGGAAGCTGATCCGGGCGGGGCGTTCGGCCACCACGTCGGCCACCCGCCCGGTGGTGGCGATCAGACCCTGGTGCATGATCGCCAGCCGGTCGGCGAGCTGTTCGGCCTCTTCGAGGTAGTGCGTGGTGAGCAGCACGGTCGTGCCCTGGAGCTTCAGCTCGCGGATCAGCTCCCAGGTGTCCCGGCGGGACTGGGCGTCCAGGCCGGTGGTCGGCTCGTCGAGGAACAGCACCTCGGGCCGTCCGAGCAGCGCCAGCGAGAGGTCCAGGCGCCGGCGTTCGCCGCCGGAGAGCTGCTTGACCCGTACGGCGCGCCGGTCGGAGAGGTTGGTCATCTCCAGGGCCTCGTCGGCGGGGCGGGCGCCGCTGGTGCAGCCCGCCCACATCTGCACGGTCTCCCGGACCGTCAGCTCCGGCGGGAAGCCGCCTTCCTGGAGCATCACACCGATGCGGTGCCGCACCTGCGCCCGGTCGTGGAACGGGTCGTGGCCGAGCACCCGGACGGATCCCCCGGTGGGGGTGGCCTGGCCTTCGAGGAGTTCCAGGGTGGAGGTCTTTCCGGCGCCGTTCGTGCCCAGCAGGGCGAACAGCTCTCCGCGGGCGACCGTGAAGTCGATGCCGCGTACGGCGTCGAAGTCGCGGTAGCTCCGTTTCAGTCCGACGGTTTCGATGACGGGGTTCATGCACTCCACACTTCCCGCGGTACGGGTCGGCGGGCAGTGCGCTCTGTCATCAGGTCCGTATGACAGGTGTCATACCGGCCCCTGACCCGGGGCTCCGCAGCGCCTCGCGCGGACGGTCGGGGGCGGAGTACGGCCCGGTGGGGAGTCACGGCTCCGGACACCACAAATCCCCGGTCCTTAATTGCGGTCCGGGGATTGGCTCACGTATATTGGGTCGTTCTGTGCGCCCACAGAAAAGGCCCCTCGGAAGGGGCCAACAAGCAACACCATATCCGGCAGGGAGCGATTTTGTCAACTCGCGAAAACGTCGAATTGCAGAAGGAGCAGGAATTCATCGACCGGCTCTACGACCGTGTCGACACGCTGCGCGGCGACACCGCACAGCGCGTCGAGGACGCGTTGACCCCGGTGGGGAACGGTTTGCAGGCCCGGCTCGAACGCGATGTGCTCGTCGCCGAGCGTTCCGGTCTGCTCGCCGCCCTGAATGCGGTGGACGGCTCGCTGTGCTTCGGCCGTATCGATCTTCGCGACGGCGCCGCGCACCATATCGGCCGGATCGGAATTCGTGAGGACGACACCGCGCACACGCCCCTGCTGATCGACTGGCGCGCGCCGGTGGCCCGGCCCTTCTATCTCGCCACCGGGCACACACCCATGGGGCTGCGCCGGCGCAGGCACCTCACCACCGAGGGCCGCACGGTGACCGAGCTGCACGACGAGATCCTCGACCTGCGCGACGGCGAACGCACCGGTTTCGAGGACCCGAGCGGCGACGCGGTGCTGCTCGCCGCGCTGAGCTCCGCCCGCACCGGCCGCATGGGCGACATCGTGCGGACCATCCAGGCCGAACAGGACCGCATCATCCGCGCCCCGCACCGCGGGGTCCTGGTGGTCGAGGGAGGACCCGGCACGGGCAAGACGGCGGTCGCGCTGCACCGGGCGGCGTTCCTGCTGTACGAGCACCGGGAGCTGCTGGCCAAGCGCGCGGTCCTGGTCGTGGGCCCCAACCCGGCGTTCCTGCGCTACATCGGCGAGGTGCTGCCCGCGCTCGGCGAGACCGGCGTCATGCTCGCCACGCAGGCGGAGCTCTTCCCGGGCGTCCACGCCCGCGGCACCGACAGCCCGCGCGCCGCGGCGGTCAAGGGCGGTGCGGGCATGGCCGAGGCGCTGGCCCTCGCGGTGCGCGACCGGCAGGCGCTGCCCGAGCCCGGCGCCCCGGTGATCGTCCCGCACGACGACGGTGACCTCGTGCTGGACTGGGAGATCGCCTACGAGGCCCGGCAGGCGGCCCGCGAGACCCGGCTGCCGCACAACCTGGCCCGGCCGTACTTCACGTTCCACGTCGTCGACGCCCTCACGAAGCAGCTGGCCGAGCGCATCGGCGCGGACCCGTACGGCGGCCCCAACTTCCTCGGCCCCGACGACCTCGCACAGCTCGGCAAGAGCATCGCCACCAGCGAGGAGGTGCACGCCGCCGTCGGCGGGCTGTGGCCGCCGCTCACTCCCGAGGGCTTCCTCGCCGACTACCTGGCCGAGCCGGTGTACCTCCCCGACGAGGACGCCGAGGCCGTCCGGCGCGCTCCGGGCCGGGGGGACTGGACCCCGGCCGACGTGCCGCTGCTCGACGAGGCGGCCGAGCTCCTGGGGTCCGACGACAGCGCCGAGCGGGCCGCCGCCGAGGCGGAGCGCCAGGAGCGGGTCGCCTACGCGCAGGGCGTGCTGGACCTGTCCCGGGGCTCGGAGACGTACGAGTTCGAGGACGAGGAGGACTCGGAGGTCCTGGCCGCGCACGACGTCATCGACGCCGAACGAATGGCGGAGCGGCAGGAGGAGGCCGACCACCGCAGCGCCGCCGAGCGGGCCGCCGCCGACCGGACCTGGGCGTTCGGCCACATCATCGTCGACGAGGCGCAGGAGCTGTCGCCGATGGCCTGGCGGCTGCTGATGCGCCGGTCGCCGACCCGCTCGCTGACCCTGGTGGGCGACCCGGCGCAGACCTCGGAGGAGGCCGGCATCGGCTCCTGGGACCGCATCCTGGAGCCGTACGTCGGTGACCGCTTCGAGCATGTGCGGCTGGGCGTCAACTACCGTACGCCCGCCGAGATCATGGACCTGGCGGCGCAGGTCGTACGCGCCGAGGACCCGTCCTTCGAGCCGCCCGGTTCGGTGCGTTCCACCGGCGAGACGCCGTGGACGCGGGACTCGGGCGCGGACCTCGCGGGCGCGGTGGCCCGGGCGGTGCGTGAACTGACCCCCGCGGAGGGGCGCCTCGCGGTCATCGCGCCGCGCGAGCTGCACGAGGAGATCGCGGCACCGCTGGACGGGGTCACCGCGGGAGCCGAACCCGACCTGACCCGCCCTGTGGTCCTGCTGGGCCCGCGCGAGGCGAAGGGGCTCGAATTCGACCACGTCCTGGTCGTGGAGCCCGGACGGTTCGGCACGAGCGACCTGTACGTGGCACTGACCCGGGCCACCCAGCGCCTGGGCATCGTGCACCGGGAGGATCTGCCCGCCTCGCTGCGCTGAGGACACGCGGGCGGGACCCGGGGGCACGGTCCGCCCGTACGGTCGTCCCGTCCACCCTGCGGGCGGGCTCCGGTTCCCGGGCATGCGCCTCGCCGGGAGCCGGAGCCGGATTCGCGGGCATGCTCCCGGCCTGCGGACGGGGCGGGGTGGGTCCGTGCACGGGCACCCGGTCCGTCGGGACACCCGGTCCGTCGGGGCACCCGGTCCGTCGGCGTGCACCGGCTCGTCGACCTGTGCCGCACCGGCCCGTCGTCCTGTGCGGCTCCGGCCCGTACGCCGCCCGGGCGGCGGCTCCCCCACACCGTCCCGGCGCTCGGAGCCCGGGGCCCGGGGCCCGGGATCCGAGCGTCGCTCCCGGGGTTCACTCCTTCGGGGCCCGGAATCCGGTCCTCCGCCCGGCGCCCGAGCTTCGGGACCCGGGCGTCGGGACCCGAGGTCCGGGATCCGAGCGATGCCTTCAACCGGGAGGGGAAAGAAGGGTTTCAGGGCAACCTCCCCACCCTCCCCGCCCCGTCACGGCCAGCAAGTATGACTAATCGTGACCAACTTGCGGCGGAGCGTCGCGACTGCCTACGGTGCGAGAACAGAACGACCCCGACACGGTGTTGACGCACCAGGCCGGGGTCTCACCGCAAGATCGAAGAAAGCGATCCCGTGGCTGCCCTGCACAGTAACGCCGCCCTGCGCGCCCCCGCATCCCCGCGCCCCCGCCCGATGGCCAAGCCCGGTTACGGCAAGCGCTCCATGCCCGGCCAACGCCCGCGCAGCGCACACGACTTCGCCCTTCTTCCGGCCCGCGAGCGATACGTCGCCGGATTCGTCGACCAACTCCCCGACGGCGCCTCGATGGACGTCAAGAGCCTCGCCAGGCAGCTGCCGCTGTACGGCCAGCAGGCCGTCAGCTCGGCTCTGCGGGCCCTGGCCACCGCGGGACACCTGCGCCGCGTGCGGTGCCTGGTCAACACCGCGGGCCAAGTCCGCTGGGTGTCCCGGACGTTCTGGAGCCGCACGGCGCACGACAACGAGTGGTGGGCCGCAGCCGAGCTCACCACAGCCCCGCCGGCCGCCCCCGCGCCCATGCCCGCGCCAGCCCCCGGGCCCGCACCCGCACCCGCACCCGCACCGACAGTCGGCCCCTCATCCACGGCGGCGGCGACCGGGCCGTCCGGTCCTGCGCCGACACCCGCAGCCGTCTCCGCTTCGGCGCCCGCCACCGAGCCGGTGCACGACGAGCCCGCGCCCCCGCCGGTGCCGCCCGCCGCACCCATGTCCGCCGCCCCCGCCGCACCCATGTCCGCTGCCCCCGCCGCGCCTGCCGTGCCGCAGCAGCGGTCTCCGGCCAGCGCCAAGAGCCCCGAGGCCCCTTCTCCCGCCTATCTCGCGCTGGCGCGGCTCGGCCGCGTCGACTCCCGGCTGGCGCTGTCCGCCGCCGACTGCGCCGCCCTGGAGGCCAGGGCCTCGGAGTGGCTCGCTCGCGGCGTGGACACGGACTACCTCACGCAGGCGCTCACCGCCGGGCTCCCCGACCGGGTCGGCTCCCCCGTCGGCCTGGTCCGCCGTCGTCTCACCGACAAGATCCCGCCGCATGCCCCCACCGCACCGGTGCCTCCCGCGCCGGGCGCCCCTGTGCACCGCGTGATGCTGGAGTGCATCGAGTGCGGCGCTCCTGGGCGCCCGGAGGCCCTCCCCGACGGCCTCTGCCGTCCGTGCCGCAGCCCGGGTCGGGACACCGCACCCCCGGCCTCCGGTCACCCGAGCGGGGAGGACGTCCGTACGTTCACCGCCGGACTCAGAGGCATGCTCAAGTCAGCATGCGAACAGCCGACTTGATGGGCACCCTTGCGGGGGTCGGGTGTGCCGTGATCGTCGCCGGAGGGCCCGACAAGCGGCGTCGTAGAGGCGGTTGAACACCGCCGGAAAGCCCGCCGCACCTCACGGTCCCGGCCCCGGCGGGTGCGTCAGCCGCCGTAGGGGCGGGGCTGGACCAGTCCGCTCTGGTAGGCGATGACGACGAGTTGGGCGCGGTCGCGGGCGTGGAGCTTGTTCATGGCGCGCTGGATGTGGCTGCGGACCGTCAGCGGACTGACGACGAGCAGGTCGGCGATGTCGGCGTTGGACTTCCCGTGGGCCGCCAGGGCCATGACCTCTCGTTCGCGGTCGGTGAGGGCGGCCAGGCCCTGGGGCGGGGCGAGCGGCGTGTCGTCGGGGGCGGCGAGGAAGCGGGTGATGAGCGCGCGGGTCGCCGTGGGAGAGAGCAGGGAGTCGCCCGCGGCCACGGTGCGGATACCGGTCAGCAGGACGTCCGCTCCGACGTCCTTGCCGAGGAACCCGCTGGCACCGGCGCGCAGGGCCTCCGCGACGTTCTGGTCGTCCTCGAAGGTGGTGAGGATCAGGACGCGGGTGGCCGCCAGTTCGGGCCGGGAGCAGATGTCGGTGGTGGCGGCCAGACCGTCGGTGCCCGGCATGCGGATGTCCATGAGGACCACGTCGGGGCCGTGTTCGAGAGTGAGATCGATCGCCTCCCGGCCGTCGGCGGCCTCGGCGACCACGGTCATGCCGGGGTCCGACTCGATGAGGATGCGGAAGGTGGCCCGCAACAGGGCCTGGTCGTCGGCGAGCAGGACGCGGATGGTCATGGGGCGGTGCTTTCGTCGTGGCTGTCCGGGGGGAGGTGACCGCCCGGGGAGGCGTGACCGCCCAGCGGGAGGGCGCAGACGACTTCGAATCCGCCTTCCGGGCGGCGCCCCGCCCGGAAGGTGCCTCCGGTGGCGAGGGCACGCTCACGCATGCCGAGCAGTCCGAAACCGTGGCCGGGACGTCCGGCCGGGCCGAGCGGAGCTCCGTCGCCGCCGTCGGTGACCGTCAGCGTGAGCAGGCGCGGGTCGTACGCCAGCCGGACACGGGCCGTGCGGGTGGCCGCGTGCTTGGTGACGTTGGTCAGGGCCTCCTGGACGATCCTGTACGCCGTCAGGTCGAGCCCCGGCGGGAGGGGCTGCGGCTGCCCGTCCACGGTGACGGTCACGTCGAGGCCCGCCGCCGCGCATGCGGAGACCAGGTCCGGCAGTTGCTCCAGACCGGGTGCGGGGGCGAGGCCGTCGTCGGTGTCGGTGTCCTGGCGCAGCAGGCCGACCGTGGACTTGAGTTCGCGCAGGGCGGCGGCCGTCGTGCCGGAGAGCTTGCCCAGGATCTCGTACGCCTGGTCCGGGTCGGTCCGTGCGAGGTGGGCGGCGGTGCCCGCCTGGGCGTTGGCCAGGGCGAGGTGGTGGGCGACGACGTCGTGGAGCTCCCGGGCGATGCGCATGCGCTCCTGGACGACGCGGTGCCGCGCCTCCTCCTCGCGTTCGCGGGCGGCGTGCTCGGTGCGCGCGGCGGCGTAGTCGCGGCGGACGCGTACGTAGCTTCCGAGCGCGGCGGAGAGCAGGATCCAGGCCGCCGGGTTGACGACGCCGATGACCCAGCCGCTGAGGAGTGCGCTGTGGCTGACGACGGCCACGATCGTGGCCGTCGCCGCCACGACCGCCGTGCTCCAGGCGGCCACCCGGTTGAGCCTCAGGCTGGTGGAGTACTGCGCGGTCAGCAGCGGGCTGAACAGGAGGGGCGTCATGAGGTGGCCCATGGTTCCCTCGGCGACGGCGCACAGGGTGGTCAGCGCGAGGACCGGCAGAGGGTGGCGACGCCGTCGGACCAGCGCCGCGGAGCCGACGGCGGACAGGACGACCGCCGGCCACAAGGAGGGCGAGCCCGGCATCGTCCAGTGGCTGAGGAGGCTTCCGCCCACGGCGGCCGCGAACACCAGCACGATCTTCGCGGCCTCGGTGGTGCGGGGGCTGCTCGACGCCCGGCGCTGCCAGGTGGTGCTCATCGTGTGCTCTCCGGGGTCATGTCCAGGTGCGGCCATCGTGACAGACACGGGCCGCGAAGCCGCCGAGGACGGCTCCGCGGCCCGGCGGGCGGGCCCGCTCAGGTGCGGGCGGGTTCCTGCGGGCGGGTACGGGTGCCCGTGAGGTCCTGTGCGGACGGGGACGCGGCCCGGGTGAGCCCCGCACCCTCGACGTCGACGCGGGGCAGCATCCGGTCGAGCCACCGGGGCAGCCACCACGCCTTGTCCCCCAGCAGGGCGAGGACGGCGGGCACGAACGCCATGCGGACGACGAACGCGTCGAACAGCACCGCGACCGCGAGGCCGAAGCCGATCGTCTTGATCATCGACTCGCCTGCTCCGACGAACCCGGAGAAGACCGCGATCATGATCACCGCCGCGGCGGTGACGACACGGGCGCTGTGCCGGAAGCCGGTCACCACCGCCTGCGGCGGACGCTCCCCGTGGACGTACGCCTCCCGCATCCGGGCGACGAGGAACACCTCGTAGTCCATGGCCAGTCCGAACACGATGCCCACCAGGAAGATCGGCATCAGGCTCATGATCGGCCCGGCCTGCTCCACGCCGAGCAGTTCGGCGCCCCAGCCCCACTGGAAGACGGCGACGACCGCGCCGAGCGACGCGAGCACCGACAGCAGGAACCCGAAGGCGGCCTTGACGGGCACCAGCACGGAACGGAAGACGACCATCAGCAGCACCAGCGACAGGAGCACGATCACGATCAGGTACGGGACGAGGGCGTCCTGAAGTGCCTGGGCGACGTCGATGTTCATCGCGGTGGAACCGGTGACCTCGAAGGTCGCCCCGGTCTCCTCCTCCAGCGCGGGCCGCTCGGCCCGGATGGTCTGGACGAGGTCCTTCGTCGTCTCGTCACTCGGCCCGGTGGACGGCACGACCGAGAGCAGCGCGGCGTCGCCCGCGGCGTTGAACTGCGCCGGGGAGACGGACACGACACCTTCGGTGCCCTTGATCTGCTCGGCGATCGTCGCGGCGGCGGCCTTCGGCTCGGCCGCGCCCCTGACGTCGGCGACGATCGTCAGCGGGCCGTTGAAACCCGCGCCGAACCCGTCGGCGAGCGCGTCGTAGGCACGGCGCTCCGTCGAGGAGACCGGCTTGGCCTCGGCGCCCGGCATGCCCATCTGCAGATCGGCTGCGGGCAGGGCGAGCACGCCCAGGCCCACGGCACTGGCCAGCAGGACCGTCACCGGACGGCGCAGCACGAAACGGGCCCACCGGGTGCCGCCGTTGCCCTCGGCTCCCGCGGACCGGCCGGCCGGTCGCCGCCGGGCCTTCCGGGACAGGACGGCGTCCGGCCACATCCCGAGCAGCGCGGGCACCAGTGTCAGCGCGACCAGGACGGCGAGGACGACGGCGCCCGCTGCGCAGAGACCCATCTTCGTGAGCATCGGTACGCCGATCACGGAGAGCCCGGCCAGCGCGATGACGACCGTGAGACCGGCGAAGACCACGGCTGACCCCGCCGTGCCGGTCGCGATTCCCACCGCCTCCCGGGGCTCGTGCCCGTTCGCCCGTTCCTCCCGGTAGCGCGACACCACGAGCAGGGCGTAGTCGATGCCGACGGCGAGGCCGAGCATGGAGGCGAGCGTGCCGGTGGTCATCGACAGCCCGAAGGCGCTCCCGAGGGCGAGGATCGCGCACATGCTGGTCCCGACGCCGACGACGGCGGTGAGCAGGGGGAGCCCGGCCGCCGCGACGGAACCGAAGGTGATCAGCAGGACCACGGCGGCGAGTCCGATGCCGACGGCCTCCCCCGCCCCACCGGCGGCCGGCTGGGTGGCGAGCGCGGTTCCGCCCGTCTCCACGGTGAGACCCGCCGCGCGGACCTCGTCGACGGCGCTCCAACGCCTCCTTGTCTGCGTCGGTGAGATCGCCCGCGGCGACCTTGTAACTGACCGTCGCGTACGCCGTCGAGCCGTCCTCGCTCACCGCGCCGGCCTGGAAGGGGCTGACGGCACGGGCGACCTGCGGCTGCCCGGCGGCCTCCTCGACCAGTGTGTCGATGGCCGCACGGTTGCCGGCCGCGGTGACCTTCCGGCCCTCGGGCGCGATGAACACGATCCTCGCGTCGGCGCCGTCGGCGTCCGGGCCCGGGAAGCGCTCGCCTATGAGGTCGAACGCCTTCTGCGCCTCGATGCCCGGCATGAAGGAGGTGCCGTCGTCGCCGGCGGCGGGTGCCCCGGCGGCGCCCGCCCCGACGGTGCCGAGGGCCACCGCCCACAGCAGGACGACGAGCCAGCGCCGCCGGAAGGCGGTACGGCCCATGCGATAGAGGAAGGTAGCCACGAGTCTGAGATCTCCGCATCCGAAGTGGGGTACTGCTCAAGACTCGCGAAACGGGGCGTCCCCGGCGTCGTGCGCCTGCCGTCACTTCGGCCTGGTGCGGTCGCACGAGGCGGGGAGCCCGGTCGTACTCCGGGATGAGGAGGGCCGGGCTGCGCGGGCCGGCCCGACCCCACCGGATCGGGCACAGGATGTCGGGTCCGGCAGGGTGGGCCCTTCCTAGCGTGAGCGGGGACAGGGAAGGAGTCCGGAATGCTGGAACGGCTGAACCGGGCCATGGAGCACATCGAGGCCCACCTCGACGAGCCGCTCGACGTGGCCGGCCTGGCGCGCGTCGCGATGACGTCCGAGTACCATTTCCGGCGCATGTTCTCCGCACTGGCGGGTCTCCCACTGTCGGAGTACGTCCGGCGCAGGCGGCTGACCGTGGCGGGCGCCGAGGTGCTCGCCGGTGAGCGGACGCTGCTCGACATCGCCACGCGCTACGGATACGGCTCGGGCGAGGCCTTCGCCCGCGCGTTCCGGGCCGTGCACGGCGTGGGCCCGGGCGAGGCCCGGCGCACGGGTGCGGCGCTGCACTCCCAGCAACGGATGTCCTTCCGCCTCATCGTCGAAGGGACCGGCAGCATGCGATACAGAATCGTGGACAAGGCGGGTTTCCGCGTGGTCGGCAGGAAGGCCCGCGTACCGCTCGTCCATGAGGGGGCGAACCCGGCGATCGCCGAGTTCGTCCGGGGCATCGGACCCGAGGTGACGGGCCGCATCACGGCACTCGCCGACCAGGAACCGGCCGGGATCGTCGGGGTCAGCGACCAGCTCGACCCGAGCCGGGCCGAAGGGACCGAACTCGACTACTACCACGGGGTGGTGACCGGCGCCGAGGTGCCCGAGGACATGGACGCCCTGGACGTCCCGGCCGGCCGGTGGGCCGTCTTCGCGCACTCGGGCCCGTTCCCGCAGTCCCTCCAGTACCTGTGGCGCGACGTGTTCACCCAGTGGTTCCCGTCCAACCCGTACGGGAGCAGGCCCGGGCCCGAGATCCTGAGCGTGCGCCTCTCCCCGGACGGGAAGGAGGCGGACGCCGAGCTGTGGATCCCCGTGGAGCGGTCCGCAGCCTGAGGAGCCGCTCCGGGGCTACCCGGCGCCGCCCAGCTTCTCCCTGATCCAGGAGAGGCCGAACTCCACGACCTCACCGGCCTCGAAGAGACAGCTGTCGGCGGCGCCGACCCTGCCCCGGCGGCCGGCGCCGCCGGCCAGCATGTCCCGGACGATCGTCTCGAACGGGTCCTGTCCGGCGGGCGCGACGGAGGAGTAGTCGAAGGCTCCCTGCGAGGAGTCGATGTCGCGGAAGCGGCGCCAGACGCGTCGCCCGCCCTCCAGGACCGGCTGCTCGTACTCCACGAAGCGCTTGCCCGGCACGTCGGACAGCGCCTCCGCGTGGTGCAGCAGGGTGAGGGTCTCCAGCGGTGCGCCCAGCATCAGCACCCGGCCGCCCAGGGCTACCAGCCGGGCGAACGGACTGCCGGGGCCGTGCGGGTCGTCCCACGGGTGGTCGGCCGTCAGCTCGGCGGCAGCCGCACCCAGCGCGGCCACGCTGACGTCGGGGTGCCGGCTGCGCACTGCGCCCGGCCACCGGCGCAGCGCCTCGGGGAGACGGCCGTTGTCGTGGTCCGCCTCGCTCAGCAGCGGGTCGTAGACGAAGGGCTCGGCCCTCACGGCGTCCTGCCAGGGACGCGGCCAGCCGGAGAAACCGTAGGGCAGGGCGTCGTTCCAGCCGCAGGTCACCATCAGGGTCCCCCGCTCCCCCACGGACTCGCACAGGGCGCCGATGAGGGCAGAGGGGCCGCCGACCACATATCCGAGGGCGGACATCCGCGTATGGAACATCACGGTGTCCCCCTCGGCGAGCCCGAGCGCGCGCAGGTCGCCGACGAGCCGGCTCCGGGTGACGGGACCGTCCGCGCGGGCGAGCAAGGCGGCCTGATCCGGGCGTGGTTCGTCCATGGGACGACGCTACCGGCCGCACGGGCGGAGATCAGGCGGTCGACCGCACGGCACGCGGGGCCCGGTCCGCCTCGGCCGCACGGCACACCGGCCGGGTCCGCCTCGGCCGCACGGCACGCGGGGCCCGGCCCGCCTGGGCCGCACGGCACGCGGGGCCCCACCGCCCGTAGGAGGCCGCCGGTCCGCCGCGCACAGCCGCTCACAGGGATTCCACAGAGTCCGGGAACCACCTGGCGCGATTCAGCCGTCCTCACGCCCGAACCACCGTACGGATGCAGCGGGTGCCGTGCGGGACACCGCCGGGTATCCGAGGAGCAACATGTCCGTCCACACCAGCAGCAGACGCGGGAACAGCGGCCCGAGCAGCACCGTTCCGTCGCCGCGCGGCTCCCGTGCGGCTCTGCGGAACTGCGCGAAGGCCGTCCTGGTGCTCACCCTGACGCTCGGAGCGGCCACGGCGTGTGGGCCATTCTCGGACAGCAGCAGCAGTTCCTCGAAGAACCGCAGCGGCTCGTCGAGCGGCAGCGGCCAGCGGGCCGAGGACTGGAAGGCCGGCGACTGCGCCGGTCCGGACACGAGCCGGTCGAAGGACGGTTTCCAGGCCCTCGACTGCGACGACCCGAAGGCCACGATCAAGGCGCTGGAGGTCAAGGACGGCGAGATATTCGCCGGGGCCGTCGAGTGCCCGGCCGGAACCGACGAGATCATCTCGGTGAAGGTGTCGTACGGCGGCAACGGGAGTGCGGGCCTCCCCAGCAAGACCATCTGCGGGCGGAACCTCTCGGACGACCACCCCGGTGACGCGGGCGCGGGCGGCGGACAGCTCGTGGTGGGCGACTGCGTGGACGACCAGGCCAAGGAGATCCCCTGCGCGGACGGCGGGAACAAGGTCCTCGCCCTCACCAAGACCGCCGACGCGTGCCCGGCGAAGGCCGACAACCCCATCGAGCTCTTCCCGAGCCCCGGCCGCCCCTACAACGCGATCTGCACCCTCAGGGCCTGAGGACGGACCACACGCGGCCGGCCTGCACCACCGGCCCCCACGGCGAGACCTGACGCCCCGCCGCCCCCGCACCCGCCCGTCTCCGGCGCGGGGGCAGGGCCGGGGCCGCGTCAGGGCCGGGGGACGAGTGCCTGATGCCGGGCACCTGATGCCGAAGTCTGCGCCATCTCTTGACGTGCCCCTGCCCAAGTGGCTTCATGGGAGCGCTCCCACGTCTCTTCCGATGCCTGTGTCACCCGACACCCACTTCCTGGAGTCGCAGTGAGATCAGCAACGAGCACGGCGCGCACGAGCCCCCCGCACCTCCTCCTCAAGGCCCTGGCCGCCCTCCTCGGCGTCGTCCTGCTGGGGGCGCTCGGGCCGGCCGCCGCCCAGGCCCGGCCCGCGCGGGCGGAAGCGGCGGCGACCGGTCTGCACATCAGCGACGGCCGCCTGGTGGAGGGCAACGGCAACGACTTCGTCATGCGCGGCGTCAACCACGCGCACACCTGGTACCCGGGCGAGACCCGGTCGCTGGCCGACATCAAGTCCTTCGGCGCGAACACCGTCCGGGTCGTCCTCTCCGACGGGCACCGCTGGACCCGCAACGGCCCCGCCGAGGTCGCGGGCATCATCGAGGACTGCAAGGCCAACCGGCTGATCTGCGTCCTGGAGGTGCACGACACCACCGGCTACGGGGAGGACGCCGCCGCGGGCACCCTCGACCACGCGGCCGACTACTGGATCAGCCTCAAGGACGTACTCGCCGGCCAGGAGGACTACGTCGTCGTCAACATCGGCAACGAGCCCTGGGGCAACACCGATCCGGCCGGCTGGACCGCGCCGACGACCGCAGCCGTGCAGAAGCTGCGCGGTGCGGGACTCACCCACACGATCATGGTGGACGCGCCCAACTGGGGCCAGGACTGGCAGGGCGTCATGCGCGCCCACGCCCGGGCCGTGTACGACGCCGACCCGACGGGCGAC
Source organism: Streptomyces sp. NPDC006296 (assembly GCF_040613235.1). Classification (NCBI taxonomy): domain Bacteria; kingdom Bacillati; phylum Actinomycetota; class Actinomycetes; order Kitasatosporales; family Streptomycetaceae; genus Streptomyces; species Streptomyces sp. NPDC006296. The sequence goes on from NZ_JBEXRT010000032.1 coordinate 71,019, forward strand.
CTGATCTTCTCGATCCACATGTACAGCGTCTACAACACGGCCCAGGCGGTCACCGACTACCTGAACGCCTTCGTCGACGCCGGACTGCCGCTCCTCATCGGCGAGTTCGGCGGTCCCGCCGACCAGTGGGGCGACCCGGACGAGGACACCATGATGGCCACCGCAGAGCGGCTCGGCCTGGGCTACCTGGCCTGGTCCTGGAGCGGCAACACCGACCCCGTCCTCGACCTGGCGATCGGCTTCGACCCGAACCGGCTGAGCTCCTGGGGCGAGCGGGTCTTCCACGGGGCGAACGGCATCGCGCAGACCTCCGAGGAGGCCACCGTCTTCGGCGGCGGCGACCCGGACGACACCCAGGCCCCGACCGCCCCCGGGGCCCCGACCGCCTCCGCGGTGACGGCCACCTCCGTCACCCTCTCCTGGCCGGCCGCGACCGACGACGTCGCCGTCGCCGGGTACAACGTCGTCCGCCTCGGCGGCGGCGCCGAGACCCGTGTCGCGTCCTCCACCACCCCCGGCGTCACCGTGACCGGCCTCACCGCGGAGACGGCGTACTCCTTCGCCGTCTACGCCCGCGACGCCGCCGGCAACCGCTCGGCACGGTCCGCCGCGGTGAACGTCACCACCGACAGGACCACCCCCACGCCGGGCGTGGGCTGTTCCGTCGGATACCGGGTGGTCGGCGAGTGGCCCGGCGGGTTCCAGGGCGAGATCACCATCCGCAACACCGGTACCTCCGCCATCAGCGGATGGAACCTCGGCTTCAGCTTCGCCGACGGGCAGACCGTGTCGAACATGTGGGGCGGGACCCCCACGCAGAGCGGTGCCACGGTGGGCGTCGCCCCCGCCGCGTACACGGCCGCGATCGCCGCGAACAGCTCCGTCACGGTCGGCTTCACCGGTGTCAAGGGAGCCGCCAACACCTCCCCGACCGCCTTCACGCTCAGCGGCACCACCTGTACGACGGTCTGATCCGGGCCGTCGCCCGGCCGGCAGGAAGCCCCCGCCCCTGTCGGCCGGGCCCTGGATCCCCTCCTTTCCGGGCCATCATGACGGCATGACCTCTCATGCAACTGACGCTCAGGCACTCCCGGTTCAGGCGCTCGTCGTCGTCGACGTACAGCGGGCGTTCGTCCGCGGTGACGGCGCGCTCCCCGAGGCGGCGCGGCTCGTGGACCGGACGGCGGGACTGATCGCCCGGGCCCGGGAAGCCGGTGCGTTCGTCGTGCACGTCCAGAACGACGGACCCGCCGGGGCGGACGACGAACCCCACACCGCCGGCTGGGAGCTCCACCACCCGGTGGACGCGGGACGCGGGGAGGCGGTGGTCCGCAAGGCCCACGACGACGCGTTCCAGGAGACGCCGCTGGAGGGCCTGTTGAGCGCGTCCGGAGTACGGTCCCTGGCGGTCTGCGGCCTGATGTCCGAGATGTGCGTGCAGGCGACGGCCCGTACGGCCGTGGCGCTCGGCTACCGCGTCGTCCTGCCCCACGACGGCCACGCGACCTACGACATCCCGGCGGAGCCCGGTGTCAGCGCGCCGGTGCCCGCGGCCGTGGTGGCACGGGTCGCCGCCTGGCCGCTCAGCAGGGACGCCGATGTCACCGCCCGGGCGGCCGACGTGCGCTTCACCACCCCGGAGCCCGCCGGCTCCTGAGCCGGTCGTCCTCTGCGTCTGCCGTCTTCTGCGTCTGCCGTCTCCTGAGCCCGTCGTCTCCTGAGCTCGCGTCACGGCGGGCGGGGCGGGCGATCGGGCGGTCGGGCGGTCGGGCGGTCGTGGTGGCCCGCGGCGTCCGTACGCCCGGAACGCCCCAGGGCGGCCACGGCGTCGGCGCGAGGCAGGAGGCACTCGGCACCCGCACGGCCGAGGTGGCCGTGGCGTCACGGAGGGGGGCACGCCCCGGCCCGGTCGGCACGGCGTCACCGGTCACGGTCGAGTGCGGCGAGGACCCGCCGGAGCTCGCGGGCCCCTCTCCTGGACATCGCCCCCGTCACGACGTCCAGGAGGGCCCGCGCCTCGCGTGGATCGCCGCAGCAGAACCAGTGGACGTGGCCGTGTTCCTCACGGTGCAGCCGGACCCCCGACGGCAGCCGCATGTGGTTCTTCCAGGAGCGCAGCGCCTCGCCGACCTCGCCGGGCCCGAGGTGGTTGCGGCTCAGCTCCAGCCTGCTGATCTCGGCCAGGGTGCGCGAGGACAGGCCGTCGATCACGGTGCTCGGGCCGCCCGGTCGGCGACGGTGGTGAAGGGCGCGGAGGCGCCCCGGCCGGCTACGCGGCACGGGCCTTTCGGTCGGTCGTCATGCCGGACATCATGCCGGCACCGGGCGCTGCCGTCCTGGGATTTCCGGGCGAGTGCGCTCTGCGTCCGATCCGCCCGGCGCGGGCCGACCACGACGGCGGCACGGCGGGCACGGCGGGCACGGTCTGCGCCCTCCGGCGGGTGCCTCAGTGCCTTCCGGCACGTGCGGGCGCGCGGGGGGGGTGTGCGCCTCCGGTGGGGTCGGCCGCGCGCGGGCGTGGTGTCCGCGGGCCCCGTGGCGCGACTGCTGGGAGGCTGCGGCCATGGTCTCTCTGCCCCTGATCGCCCCGATGCTCGCCACTCCGGGCCGCCTGCCGTCCGCCGCCGTCGACGCGCAGTGGGCGTACGAGGTGAAGCAGGACGGCCAGCGGGCCATGGCCTATCTGCCGGGGGACGGCTCGCTGCGGCTGCTGGCCAGGTCGGGGGCCGTCATCACCCCGGCGTATCCGGAGCTGGCGGCGCTCGGGCCCGCGCTCCGGGGCGTACCGGCGGTCCTGGACGGCGAGATCGTCGCGCTGGACGACCGGGGACGCAGCGACTTCGAGCGGCTACAGGCCCGGATGGGGCTCTCCGGATCCCCCGCGAAGGCCGTTCGCATGGCGCAGCGGGTCCCGGCGCACCTGGTGCTGTTCGACGCCGTGTTCCTGCACGACCGGAGCCTCGTGCGGCTGCCGTACACGGAGCGGCGGGCGGCGCTCGAAGGGCTCGGCCTTGACGGGCCGCACTGGTCGACGCCCGCGGTCGTCGTGGGCCACGGCGCCCGGGCCCTGGACATGACCCGGGACGCCGGGCTGGAGGGGCTGATCGCGAAGCGGCTGAATTCGGTGTACGAGCCCGGGGTCCGCGCCCGCACCTGGATCAAGATCCGCCACGCCCGCACGGTGGACGTGGTCGTCGGCGGCTGGGTGCCCGGACGCGGCAGGCTGGGCGGGCTGCCGGGGGCGCTGCTGGTCGGCGAGCGGCATCCGGGCGGCCTGCGCTACGCGGGAAGCGTGGGGACGGGGTGGAGCGACGCCGAGCGGAGGAGGCTCGCCGCACTGCTCCGGGTCGCCGCCGTCGACACCTGCCCGTTCGACGAAACACCCCCGGTCGCCGGCGCCCGGTGGGTGCTGCCGCGGCTGGTCGGCGAGGTGCGGTACGCCACCCGGACGAAGGCGGGGCGGCTGCGCCAGCCCTCCTGGCACCGGCTGCGGCCGGACCTCGCCCCGGACGACCTCGGCTGACGACCCGCCCGGCCGGGTGGGCCCAGGAGGTGTACGGGTGACGGGAGGCGGGGCTGTCCCCAGGAACCGGAGCGCGGCCCAAGAGGCTTGCGGGGCCCAGGAGGTGTGCAGGGCTCAGGAGGCGGTGCGCTTCTTCGCGGCCGGTGTGGCGGCGGCCCGTTTCCCCGCCGCCGCGGTCTTCCCCGAGGCGGTCTTCCCCGAGGCGGTCTTCCCCGAGGCGGTCTTCTTCGCGGCCGTGCGCTTCCCCGCCGTCTTCCTCCCCGCGGTGCGCTTCTCCCCCGTGCTCGCTCCCCCCGTGCCCGGTCCCGCCCCGCGCTTCCCCGCCGCGCCCGCCCCGGCCGTGCCCTTCGCCGCCGTTCCCGCCGCCGCGCCCTTCGCCGCCGCGCCGGCCTTCTTCCGGGCGCGGGGCCTGCCGGGCGTCATCTCGTGCACGGTCGCGTCCTCGCCGCGCGACTCCTTGGCCTCCTGCACCGAGGCGTTCAGCGCGGCCATGAGGTCCATGACCTTGCCCGGTTCCCGCTCCTCGTCCTCCGCCCCCGCCGGAAGCACCTTGCCCTCGGACTTGGCCGCGAGGAGTTCCTCCAGCGCCTCCCGGTAGTGGTCGCGGAAGCCGGAGAGGTCGTCCAGGGCCATGCTGTCGGTGAGCTGCACCGCGCGTGCGATCTCCTCCTCGTCCAGCTCGGTCTCCCGGGGGGCGAGCGACTCCGGGCTGCGGATCTCGTCCGGCCAGCGCATCGCGTGCAGGACGATCGCGTCCTCCCGCACCCGCAGCAGACCGAGCCGCTCGCGGTTGTGCCAGGCGAACTTCGCGACGGCGACCTTGTCGCTGCGCTCCAGCGCCTTGCGCAGCAGTGCGTACGGCTTCGCGGCGACCTGGCCGTCGACGGCGAGGTAGTAGCTGTCGCTGATCCGCACCGGGTCGATGCTGTCGGCCTCCACGAACGCGACGATCTCGATGGCCTTCGCCGTCGGCAGCGGCATCCGGTCGAGCTCCTCGTCCGTGACGGGCACCGTCCGGCCCTCGGCGACCTCGTATCCCTTGCCGATCTCCTCCTGCGACAGGACCTCGCCGTCGAGCTCGCACACCTTGCGGGTGCGGACACGGCCCATGTCCTCGCGGTGGTACTGGTGGAAGGAGATCGCGTGGTTCTCGGTGGCGGACACCACCTTGATCGGGATGGTGACCAGCCCGAAGCTGATCGCTCCCGTCCACAGGGGGCGTGGCATCCGTTACCTCCAGACCCCCCTGGCGGCTGGCCGGGAGGCGGACCGGTGCGCCTGGAAGGGAGAACCGGGCCCGAGAGGGCCTTGGCGCGAACCGGACCACCGCCCGTATCCCGATCCTCGCGCCCCGGGCCCCGGACCGCATGTGGATCACCGGGGAGCGGTCAGCCGGGCAGCAGATCCTTCTCGCCGACGACCTGCTCCCCGCTCGTCCCACCGGTCCTGCGGAAGCCGAGCCGCAGGTAGAACCCTTCCGGCCCGTGCTCCCCCTCGCACCAGGTCACCGTCACCCGGTTCCCGCCGCGCCGCCGGATCTCCCGGCTCACCTCGTCCACCGCGAAGCGGCCGTAGCCCCGGCCCTGCTCCCCGGCGTCGACGGCCAGCCGCCAGAGTCCGGAGCGGGGCCCGTCCTGCGGGTCGTCGGCGTCGAACCGGACGTCGAAGAAGGCCATCACGAACGCCACCGGACGGTCGCCGTCGACGACCAGCCGGGGCCAGGCCGTGACGGGATCGGCGTACGCCTCGGCCAAGGACCTGGCGACCGGGGCGACGAACCGTTCCTGCTCCTGTGCGACCTTCAGCCGGCACGCGTCGAGGACATTGGCCGGGGTGATCTTCTCCAGGCGGAGCTGCGCGGTCATGCGCGTACGGTACGAGGCCGCGCGAGGACCGGGCCATCGATATTCGAGCCCGCCGGGCCCGCCCGGGGTCCCCCGGTGGCCCGCCCCGGCGGACCACCCTGCCGAACCGCCGGGCCACCGGCCCGCCCCGGGCCGCCGCCGGTCAGCTCCAGCCGGGTCAGCAGGACGGTGACCGCTCCGGTGGACGGGACGAGAGGGGCCGCCGTCCCCGTGCAGCCGATCCAGCCGTAGCGGCCGGGGACGTTCCACGGGGCGGTGCGCTCCTGGTCAGGAAGCTGCTCAGGTCTGTCATGGGGTGCACCTTCCAGCGCGTGCGGTCCCAGGGATGACTCCCGCGCCCGACCCGACTCGTCGGCGGCGCCCGGGCGACCGGTGGCGGCGGTCCCGGCCGACGGCCCACCCACGACCCTCTTCACATCTTCTTCGTTTTTTCGTCACGATTCCGCCACTGTTCCCCGGAGGGCGCCACCGGGCAGGGCCGCCGCTGCGAGCATCACCTCTCAGCAGCCGCACAGCACCACGGAACGCCTTGGGGGACACATGAACACACGTAGGACACACGGCCGGACGGCCGTGCGGGCGGCGGGGGCCGTGGCCCTGGCACTGGCCCTGTCGGGATGCGGGGACGACGGCGGAGCGATCCAGGACGCGAAGCCCGCGGCGGCGTCCGCGTCACCCGTCGCGGAGCGGGCACTCATGCTCGCCGACGACACCGCGGCCGTGGAGTCCGGGCAGGAAGTCACCGTCGCCGCGCTGGCGAACGACCGCGCACGAGGGGCGGACGGCACCGAGGCCGCCCTGCTCACCGCCTACGAGAGCGACGCGTTCACCCTGAGCGCGGAGCGCCGGACCCCGCACGGGACCGTCGCGGTCGAGGACGCCGCCCTGGTCTACACCCCCGACGACGGCTACACCGGCGAGGACGCGTTCACCTACGAGGTCGCCCTGAAGGGGGCGGACCCGGCGGACGGGAGCGCCGTCGTGCGGATCACCGTCTCCGCACCGTCCCCGTCCCCGACGCCCACCCCGTCCCCGACGCCCACCCCCTCCCCGACACCCACCGCGACCCCGGCCCCCAAGGCGAAGGCCACCGAGCCCGCCGCGCCGCCCGTGTCCTACGCGAACTGCGACGCGGCGCGGGCCGCCGGCGCGGCTCCCGTCCGGCGCGGCGACCCCGGCTACGCCGCCCACCTGGACCGGGACGGCGACGGGGTCGGCTGCGAGCCGTACGGATCGTCCGGCGGGAGCACCGGCGGGAGTTCCGACGGCTCCACGGGCGGAAGTTCGGGCGGAGGCTCCACCGGGGGAGGCGGCACCTCGTACGCCAACTGCACCGCCGTACGCGCCGCGGGGGCCGCACCCATCCACCGCGGAGAGCCGGGATACGGATCCCACCTGGACCGGGACGGCGACGGAGTCGCCTGCGAGTAGCCCCGGCCCTCACCTCGACAGCCGCCTCCGGATCACACCGGGGGCGGCTGCTCTTTTCCGATCTGCTTCAAGCACGTTATAAATGAGCAACTTCGAGCATCATTCGCCCGGGTCCACGCAACCCGCATCCGCGAGGGAAGCCCATGCCGCTCATGTCCACCGGCGAGATCACCCACGGCGCCCGGGCCGGCGGGACCGGCGTCGGGGCCTTCAACGTCGTGCAGATCGAACACGCGCAGGCCATCGCGAGCGGGGCCGAGGCAGCTGGGCTGCCGGTGATCCTCCAGGTCAGCGAGAACACCGCCCGCTACCACGGCGGCCTCGAACCCATCGGGCTCGCCTCGCTCGCCGTCGCACGCTCCGCGGACGTACCGGTGGCCGTGCACCTCGACCACGCGGAGTCCGCGGACCTGGTGCGCGAGGCCGTCCGGCTCGGCTTCACCTCCGTCATGTTCGACGCCTCGGCGCTCCCGTACGCCGAGAACGTCGCCGCGACCCGGGAGATCACCGCCCACTGCCACGCCCACGGGGTGGGGGTGGAGGCCGAACTCGGCGAGATCGGCGGCAAGGACGGCGCCCACGCCCCGGGGGTGCGCACCGATCCGGCCGAGGCACGGGCGTTCGTCGAGGCCACGGCGGTCGACGCGCTCGCCGTGGCCGTCGGCAGCTCGCACGCGATGCTGACCCGCGACGCCGTCCTCGACCTGGCGCTCGTCTCCCGGCTGCGCGACGCGGTGGAGGTCCCCCTCGTGCTGCACGGCTCCTCGGGGGTCGGGGACGCGGGCCTCACGGCGGCGGTCCGCGCCGGCCTGACGAAGGTCAACATCTCCACCCACCTGAACAAGCTGTTCACCCGGGCTGTCCGCGGCTATCTGGACACCCACGCCGAGGCGGCCGACCCCCGTAAGTACCTCGGTCCGGCCCGCGACGCGGTCGCCGCGGAGGTGGCGCGCCTGCTGGGCCTGCTGGCCCGGCCGGGGCGATAAGGTTCGCTGCGGGCCGGGGCTTTCGTCCGCATCGGGCCCGATCAGGCCGGACGGAGTCCGGCAGGCCGGGACCGGCGAGCCCGGGCCGACCGAGACGAGGGGCCCCGGGGAGGACCAGGTGGCGGCACACACACGATGGACCCGGTTGCTGGAGATCCTCGGCGACCAGGGCCAGATCGACGTGCTGGACGCCGCCGAGCGGCTGGGCTGCTCCGCGGCCACGATCCGCCGCGACCTGGACGAGCTCGCCCGGCAGAACCTGCTGACCCGCACCCGGGGCGGCGCCGTCGTGAGCACCGTCGCCTACGACCTGCCGCTGCGCTACAAGGCGGCCCGCAGGGCCGACGAGAAGCTGCGGATCGCGAAGGCCGCCGCCGAGCTGATCCCGACGGGCTCCACCGTGGGCCTCAACGGCGGCACGACGACCTCCGAGGTCGCCCGGGAGCTGGCCCTGCGGCCGGAGCCCTCGGCCGGGGGCGTGGCGCTGACCGTGGTGACCAACGCGATCAACATCGCCAACGAACTCGCGATCCGCCCCCAGGTGAAGATCGTGGTCACCGGCGGGGTGGCCCGGCCGAACTCGTACGAGCTGGTGGGGCCCCTGGTCGACTCGGTGCTGCGCACCCTGGCCCTGGACTACACGATCCTCGGCGTCGACGCCGTGCACCCCCGCTTCGGCGCGGCCACCCACGACGAGTCCGAGGCCGGCGCCAACCGTGCCCTGGCCGAGTGCGCCGGCACCGTCGTGGTGGTGGCCGACTCCTCCAAGCTCGGGCGCCGCGCCTTCGCCCAGGTGTGCGAGACCGGCGCGGTGTCGGTGCTGGTCACCGACCGGGGCGCGCCCGAGGACCTCGTCGAGGAGTTCACCGGGCTGGGGATCGACGTCCTGCGGGTGTGATCCGGCTCGGGCCGCGCCTGCGATGCGGTCCGCGCCGCGCGTCCGATCCGCCCCGGGCCCTGTCCGTACCGGCGGGTCAGCCCGTCACGAGCCCCTGCAGTGCGGGGGCGTACAGGTCGGCGAGGTGTTCGGGGGTCGCGCGGGAGCCGGCGCCCTCGCGGTGCAGGCTCAGGGTCGCGCCCAGGCCGATGAGCTGGCCGGCGATCAGCTCGGCGCGCAGGGCGGGTTCGCGGCCGGGGAGACGGGCCGTCAGTCGGGCGGTCACCTGCTCGTGGAAGCGGTCGCGGAGCAGAGAGCGTTCGTCGTGGTTGCCGAGGGAGAAGACGACCCGCAGCAGGGGATCGCCCTTCTGCTCCCTGCGGCGGCGTACGAGCGTCAGCACCATGTGGCGGCCGAGCCCGTCGAGCGGGGCGTCCAGGAGTTCCTCGGCGGCCGGCCCGAAGTCGGCGACGGTGTTGAAGAGTTGTTCCTTGCGGCCGAAGTGCTTGACCACGAGGGAGGGGCTGACGCCCGCGTCGGCCGCGACGGCCCGGATCGTCACCTCGGCGTACGGGCGCTGGGTGAAGGCGCGGCGGGCGGCGAGGAGGATCGCGTCCCTGCCCGTGGCCGCCGGTCCGGGCGTCGCCGCACCGGCCTCCGGCCCGGCGTCCGGCCGGGCCGGTGCGTCCGGTTCCGTCACCGCGGTGGCTCTGGGGGTCACGCGCCCTCCTGGATCGGCAGCGTCCGCGTCCGGCCGCTGCTCCTGCGTCTGCCCCCGACCGTACCGGTGCCGGAGCGCTCGGAGGGGAGGCAGAGCGTCACCGCGAGGGCGAGCAGCGCCGCCGCCCCCGCGATGAGGAAGACCAGCCGGTAGGCGCCCAGCGTCGGCGCCGGACGCCCGGCGGCCAGGAACGTCATGTTGGCGAGCACGGCCGCCACCGTGGCGCTGCAGAACGCCTGGCCGATCGAACGCATCAGGGTGTTCAGACCGTTGGCCGCGCCCGTCTCGCCGACGGGGACGCCGCGCATCACCAGGGCCGGGAGCGCGGAGTAGGCGATGGCCGTGCCCGCCGCCACGACGGTCGCGCCCGCGACGATCGTCCAGAGGCTGTGGCTGGTGAACCAGCGCACCACGTAGCCGACGGCGATGATCCCGGAGGCCAGCGCCAGACTGGTCCGCGGTCCGTGCCGGCCGGAGATCCGCGCCGACACGGGCGACAGCAGCACCATCGTGACGCCGCCGGGCAGCAGGCACAGCCCGCTGACGACGATCGACGCGCCGAGCCCGTAGCCGGTGGCCCGCGGTTCCTGCACCATCTGGCCGGTGACCAGGGAGTTGGCGTAGAACGCGAAGCCGATCAGCAGGGCGGCGACGTTGGTGAGCAGCACGGCGGGCCGGGCGGACACCCGCAGGTCCACCATGGGGGTGCGCACCCGGAGTTCGTACGCGCCCCAGACCAGCGCGATCACGACCGAGGCGGTGAGCAGGCCGAGGGTGCGCGCCGAGGTCCACCCCCAGCCGCCGCCCTGGGTGACGGCGAGCAGCAGGCAGACCAGCGCCCCGGTGAGGCCGAGGGCGCCGAGCGCGTCGAAGCGGCCCCGTGAGCGGAGCGGGGACTCCGGTACGCAGCGCAGCACCAGCAGGACGTCGAGGAGGCCGATCGCAGCGGAGACCCAGAACATGGTGTGCCACTCGAAGTTCTCGATGACCACGGCCGCGATCGGCAGGCCCACCGCCGCCCCGATGCCCATCGAGGAACTCATCAGCGCCACCGCCGACAGCACCCGCTCGGGCGGCAGTTCGTCGCGCAGGATGCTGATGCCGAGCGGCACGACGGCGATGGCCGCGCCCTGCAGGGCGCGGCCGGTGATGAGGACGCCGATGTGGGAGCTGACGGCGCACAGGACGGAGCCCACCACGAGGACGCCCAGGGAGGCCACGAGGACCCTGCGCTTGCCGTACATGTCGCCGACCCGCCCCAGGACCGGGGTGAACACCGCACCGGTGAGGAGGGTGACGGTGACCAGCCAGCTGGCGGCCTCGGGGGTGGCACCGGTGAGGCCGGGTATGTGCGGGAGCAGCGGGACGACGATCGTCTGCATGATCGCGACCACCACGCCGCAGAAGGCGAGGACGCCGACGGCGAGGCGCGGGTGGTGCGGGGCGGCGGCCGGTGCGGGTGCGGTCATCGGGGCTCCGTCAGCGCGAGAAGGTGGGGTGTACACGCGTTCACCCGACAGGGTAAACGCCTGTGCACCCCCGCGGCCCCGGGAGTCCGGATCCGGCCGGACGCCTCCCCATGAGGGCATTTGCATATACATGCGAGCGAGTGCATACTCTTCCTATGTCTAAGGTTCTCACCTCCCTGCCCACCGGCGAACGCGTCGGCATCGCCTTCTCGGGCGGACTCGACACCTCGGTCGCGGTCGCGTGGATGCGCGACAAGGGCGCCGTCCCGTGCACCTACACCGCCGACATCGGCCAGTACGACGAGCCCGACATCGCCTCGGTGCCCGGCCGCGCGCAGGCCTACGGTGCCGAGATCGCGCGTCTGGTCGACTGCCGGGCTGCACTGGTCGAGGAGGGCCTGGCCGCGCTCGCCTGCGGCGCGTTCCACATCCGCTCGGGCGGCCGTGCGTACTTCAACACGACGCCGCTCGGCCGCGCCGTCACCGGCACCCTGCTGGTGCGGGCGATGCTGGAGGACGACGTGCAGATCTGGGGCGACGGCTCCACGTTCAAGGGCAACGACATCGAGCGGTTCTACCGCTACGGCCTCCTCGCCAACCCCCACCTGCGCATCTACAAGCCGTGGCTGGACGCCGACTTCGTCACCGAGCTCGGCGGCCGCAAGGAGATGTCGGAGTGGCTGGTGGCCCACGGGCTGCCCTACCGCGACAGCACCGAGAAGGCGTACTCCACCGACGCCAACATCTGGGGCGCCACCCACGAGGCGAAGACCCTGGAGCACCTCGACACCGGTGTGGAGACCGTCGACCCGATCATGGGCGTCCGCTTCTGGGACCCCTCGGTCGAGATCGCCACCGAGGACGTCACGATCGGCTTCGACCAGGGCCGCCCGGTGACCGTCAACGGCAAGGCGTTCGGCTCCGCGGTCGACCTGGTGATGGAGGCCAACGCCATCGGCGGGCGCCACGGCCTGGGCATGTCGGACCAGATCGAGAACCGCATCATCGAGGCGAAGAGCCGCGGCATCTACGAGGCCCCCGGCATGGCGCTGCTGCACGCCGCCTACGAGCGCCTCGTCAACGCGATCCACAACGAGGACACCCTCGCCCACTACCACAGCGAGGGCCGGCGCCTCGGACGGCTGATGTACGAGGGCCGCTGGCTGGACCCGCAGGCGCTGATGGTCCGCGAGTCCCTCCAGCGCTGGGTCGGCTCGGCCGTCACCGGCGAGGTGACGCTGCGGCTGCGGCGCGGTGAGGACTACTCGGTCCTGAACACCACCGGTCCCGCGTTCAGCTACCACCCGGACAAGCTGTCCATGGAGCGCACCGAGGACTCGGCGTTCGGCCCGGTGGACCGCATCGGCCAGCTCACCATGCGCAACCTCGACATCGCGGACTCGCGGGCCCGGCTGGAGCAGTTCGCCGGCCTCGGCCTCGTCGGCACGACCCAGCCGTCCCTGATCGGCGCGGCGCAGGCGGCCGCGACCGGGCTGATCGGCTCCATGCCCGAGGGCGGAGCCCAGGCCATCGCCTCGCGCGGCGAGGTCTCCGGCGACGACGAGCTGCTGGACCGCGCCGCGATGGAGCTCGGCACCGACTGAGGGGTGCCCCGGCCGGCCCGCCGGCGTGGAACCGTATCCTCGGAATCCGAGGATCCACGGCGGACCACGGCGGACACCACGGCGTGACCGGCAGGCAGAAGGCGAAGGTGGCGGCAATGGCGAAGGTCCCGGCAGCGGCAGTGGCGGCGGGCGGTCTCCTCGGCGGTTACTCGATCGCCCGCTGGACCGGGAAGCGCCCGCTGGGCGGCGTCGCACTGCTGGCCGCCGGGTCGGTGGCGGCGTACGAGTGGAACCGGCGGGCCGGGGCCGGCGCCGCCACCGCGCTGACCCTCGCCTACGCCGCAGGCTTCGCCGGGGCGCACCCGCTGGCCAAGAAGGTCGGCGCCTGGCCCGCCGTGTTCGGCATGGCGGGCGGGGTCGCCGCCGCGTCCTGGGCCGTCACCCGGCGCAGCGCCCGCTGAGGGCGGTCCCGGCCGTCACCGCGCCCCCGCCGTCACCGCGGACACCGGCACCACGCCCGCCGTCCGCACGGGGCCGGGGGGAAGCCGGCCCCGGTCGCGCGCGCACCGGCCACCGGAGGACGCGCACCGGACGGCCCCGCGGGAGAAGGGCGCCCCGGGAAGCCCCCGGGACGGTCCGGGCCACGACGACCGCCCGCACGGCCCGGGGCGCGCCCGCACGGACCCGCGCGGGCCGACCGGACCCGCGCGACGGGCCACGGCGCCCGCCCCGTCAGCCGCCCAGGGCGTGCGACACCGTGTAGATCACCAGCCCGGCCAGCGCCCCCACCACGGTCCCGTTGATCCGGATGAACTGCAGGTCGCGGCCGATGTGCGCCTCGATCTTCTTCGACGTCTGGTCCGCGTCCCAGCCGGCCACCGTGTCGCTGATCAGCGAGGTGATCTCCGTGCGGTACGTCGTGACGACGTACGCCGCCGCGTCCTCCAGCCAGCCCTCCAGCTTGGCCCGGAGCCGCTCGTCCGAGGCCAGCCTGGCCCCCAGGGACATCAGCGACGCCCGCGCCCGCATCCGCAGCTCGCTCCGCTCGTCCTCGGCCGCCGCGATGACCATCGCGCGGACGGAGGACCAGGCCGACGCGATGACGTCCTGGACCTCGCCACGCCCCAGGATCTCCGACTTCAGCCGCTCCACCCGGGCCCGGGTGTCCGTGTCGTTCCGCAGGTCGGCCGCGAAGTCCGCCAGGAACGTGTCGATCGACCCGCGCGCCGGATGGCCCGGCATGTCCCGCATCTCCGTGACGAAGCGCAGCAGCTCCTTGTAGACCCGCTCCCCCACCCGCTTGTCCACGAACCGCGGCGTCCAGCCCGGCGCCCCGCCCTGCACCGCGTCCATCACGGAGTCCCCGTGCAGGACCAGCCAGTCGTGCGCGCGGACGCAGACGAGGTCGACGACCCTGCGGTGACCGCCGTCCGCGACGATCTCCTCCAGCATCCGGCCCAGTCCCGGACCGACCTCGACCGCGTTCGCCCGCCGGGTGATCGCCTCACCGACCACCGCCTGCACGTCGGAGTCCCGCAGCACCGTCAGCGCCCCGCGCAGCGCGGTGGCCAGCTCGGCGGTGACCCGGTCCGCGTGTTCCGGGTCGGCCAGCCAGGTCCCCAGCCGCGCACCGACGCCGAGCGCGTGAATTCGGTCACGAACGACGTCCCCGGAGAGAAAATTCTCGCCCACGAAGGAACCGAGTGACGCCCCCAACTGGTCTTTCTTGGTAGGAATGATGGCGGTGTGCGGGATGGGCAGGCCGAGCGGCCGCCGGAACAGCGCCGTGACGGCGAACCAGTCCGCCAGCGCACCCACCATTCCGGCCTCGGCGGCCGCTGCGACGTAGCCCGGCCAGCCGCCCACACCCGCGTTCTCCGCCCAGGTGGCGAGGACGTACACGAGCGCGACGAGCAGGAGCAGTCCCGTGGCGGTGGTCTTCATACGGCGCACACCGCGCCGCTTCTCCTCGTCGGCGGCGGTGTACGCGAACCCGCCGAGCCCCGGCCGGCCGGCCCCGCGCCGCGCGGGCCCCGGGACCTCCGTCCCCGGCGCCGTTCCCTGTCCCGCGTCCTGTTCCATCCGCTCCACCCGTCCGCGTACGCGTCACGCCGTGCCGTACGCATTGTCCCTACCTCACCTACTCCTGGGCCGCATGTCGAGTTCCCCAGGTCCTGCCGCATCATGAGAGCAGTCCGAACACCGGACCGAACACCGCAAGGAGAAACACCGCAGATGCCCAGGCGCCAGGGCTACGCCCTGCTCATCGCTCTCGCAGCAGGCACCGCGACGCTCGCCACCGCCGTCGCGTTCGGCACGACGCTGCTCACCGACGCGCCGCGTACCCCGCAGGCCGGAGCCCAGAACCGGGCGGCGTCCGGGAACCCCGCCGCACCCGCCCACTCCCAGGGCACCTGGGTCACCACCTGGACCGGAGCACCCGTCAGCGCCGAACCTGACGCCGCACAGGGCTACCCCGGCAGCACCATCCGCAACATCGTGCACACCAGCGTCGGCGGGGACGCCGCCCGGATCACCCTGTCCAACCTCTTCGGCACCACCCCGCTCGTCATCGACCGGGCCACCGTCAACACCCGCCCGGTGACCTTCCAGGGGCGCCCCACCGTCACCATTGCCGCGGGCCGGCAGATCGTCAGCGACCCGGTGACCGTCCCCGTCGCCCCGGACGCCGACCTGGAGGTCGCCCTCCGCACGCCGTACGCCTCCGGGCCCGTCACCCAGCACCCCAACACCCACCAGACGTCCTACCTCGCCGACGACCGGGGCACCTGGAGCACCACCCGGTGGCGCTACCTGACCGCCGTCGACGTCCGCAACACGCACGCGCCCGGCGCGATCGTCGCGATCGGCGACTCGCTCACCGCGGGCAGCGGCTCCACCACCGACGCCGACACCCGCTGGACGGACGTGCTCTCCGACCGGCTCCGGCACGCCTACGGCATAGCCAACCAGGGCATCGCGGGCAACCGCCTCCTGACGGACAGCCCGCTCGCGATGAGCGGGGTGAAGAACATCGGCGGCCTGAGCGGCACCCACCGCTTCGAGCGCGACGTGCTGTCCGTCACCGGCGCGAAGACCGTGATCATCGCGCTCGGCATCAACGACGTGCAGCAGTTCCCCCAGGAGCAGGACCCCGAGCGCATCACCGCCGGGCTCCGCGCCCTCACCGAGCGCGCGCACGCCCGCGGACTGCGGGTCGTCGGCGCCACGCTGACGCCCTTCCAGGGGTACGTGAACTGGACGCCCGAACGCAACGGCGTACGCCTCGCGGTCAACAAGGAGATCCGCTCCGGCCGGATCTTCGACGCCTACGTCGACTTCGACCGGGCGGTGCGCGACCCCTACTCCCCCGACCGGATCCTGCCCGAGTACGACTCGGGCGACCGGCTGCACTTCAACGACGCCGGCTACCACGCCCTGGGCAACGCCGTCGACCTCGCCGCGGTCGACGGCACCCCGAAGGCCGACGCCTTCTGACCCGCCCGTGGGGGGGGGGGGGGGGGCCGGGCCCCCCCCCCCCCCCCCCCCCGCGGACGCGCGCGGAGATGCGCCCGGCCCCCCCCCCCCCGGACACCCCCCCGGCCCCCACACCAC
>NZ_JBEXRT010000033.1:0-86810 GCF_040613235.1 Streptomyces sp. NPDC006296
CCACCGCCGCATCCATTTGTGGGCGGTGGCCCGCGAGATGCCCATCTCGGCTGCGACGTGGGCGACCGGCCGACCCGAGCGGATCCGTTCGACCAGCAACTGCCTACCGAAAACGGTTAGCCGGGCATTACGGTGGGACACGAAGACCTCCGTGCGGTGAGTTCCTAGACAGCTCCCACCACACCGGAGGTCTTCGTCATGTTCAAGACCTACCGAGTGTCAACAACGCTCGTGATCAATACACCTAGAGGTTAAGCTGCTTGCCGAAATGGCATGAGGAGTGGCGCAGGTCAGCCGGGCGGCGCACGGTTCCCGCATGGAAAGCGATCTGAGTTCGGATGTATTCGATGTACTGGTGATCGGCGGCGGAGTCGCTGGTCTGTCCGGTGCGCTGACCCTCTCCCGGGCACGGCGTTCCGTGCTGGTGCTGGACGCGGGGGAACCCCGTAATGCGCCAGCGGTTGCCGCGCACGGCCTGCTGTCGCGTGACGGGGTAGCGCCTCTGGAATTGCTGCGAGCGGGCAAAGTCGAGGTCCAGTTGTACGGCGGTCAGGTGCTCTCCGACCGGGCAGTGCGAGCCAGCTACGCGCACGGCGTCTTCGACGTCGAGACTGAGAACGGCAAGGTCTACCGGGCCCGCCGGCTCCTGGTCACGACAGGGTTGGTGGACGAGCTACCTCAGGTGCCGGGCGTGTCCGAGCGGTGGGGAAGGGACGTGCTGCACTGCCCGTACTGCCACGGCTGGGAAGTGCGCGATACGCCTATCGGCGTGCTGGGCACGGGGCCCGCGTCGGTTCACCAGGCGCTGCTGTTTCGGCAGTGGTCCAGCCGGGTGACTCTGTTCCTTCACACGGGCCCTGAGCCCGAGGAGGAGCAGTGGGAGCGGCTGGCCGCCCGCGGCATCGAGGTCGTGCAGGGGGACGTGAGCGGTTTGGAGGTCACCGACGACAAGCTGTGTGGCGTCCGGCTCAGCTCCGGCCTGGTGATCCCCGTTCAGTCGCTGGTGGTCGCGCCTCGTTTCACTGCTCGTGGGAGTCTCCTTGAAGGCCTGGGGATCAGCGCGGTGCCGCACCCCATGGGGGTGGGTACCTACGTGCCTGCGGACGCTGCGGGAGCAACCGAGGTTGCGGGTGTGTGGGTTGCCGGGAACATCGCTGATCTGATGGCCGGGCTTGCCCAGGCTCAGTCTCAGGGGGTGACGGCGGCCGCGGCCATCAACGCCGATCTTGTGAACGCAGATGCGGACGAAGCCGTCGCGCGGCTGAGGGCCGCCCCGTCCGGCAGCCTCTTCAGTGGGAGGAGCGAGGCGGCGGTCACCGAGCGCGTGCTGGGCGTGCGGCGGCACGGCATCGATTCCCTCCTCGGGGAGTGACGCGGGGCGACTAGGCGGGGCGTGCCTTGAGGTGAGCCCGTTCTCCCTGCTTCCCGAAGATGATCAGGAGTTCCACATGCCTGTCGTCGTCCGGCCCCAGCCAGTGCGGCACGTGCGTGTCGAACTCCGCTACTTCGCCGGGGGCCAGGACAAGGGACCGCTCACCGAGCACCAGGCGCAGCCGGCCGTCCAGAACGTAGATCCATTCGTAGCCTTCGTGGACGTTCAGTTCAGGTTCGGCCGTGGATGGAGCGATGACGAGCTTGTGGGCGTGCAGGCCCCCGGCACGACGGCTGAGCGGGACGTAGGTCATGCCGTCACGAGCGACCGGGCGCAGGTGGACGCGCGGGTCGCCGGTCTCCGGTGCTCCGACCAGTTCGTCGAGGGGGACCTGGTAGGCGAGAGCGAGGGGCAGAAGCAGTTCCAGGTTGGCCTTGCGGCTCCCGCCCTCCAGGCGGGAGAGCGTGCTCTCCGAGATTCCCGTGGTCTTGGAGAGTGCGGCCAGCGTGATGCCGCGTTGCTGACGCAGGGCTCGCAGACGCGGCCCGATAGCTGTGAGGACCTGTCCGATGTTGTGCATGACTCTAGGTTGCCGAAACGGCATGAGGCTTTGCAAGTTCGTTGGGCTGTGGCTCACTCTGCAGCCGACGCGGCAGTCGCCGCCGCCTTGATTCCGTACCTGTTCAGGAGAGCTCGCCCATGACCAGCCCCGCTCGCCGCGCCAGCGCGGCGACCGACCCCACCGCGGCCGACCCGCACCGGTGGATGACTCTGATCGTGGCATCCGTCGCGACCCTCATGGTTGTCCTTGATGTCTCTATCGTGAACATCGCCCTTCCCCAGGCCCAGAGCGATCTGGGGATGAGCGACGCCAGCCGCCAGTGGATGATCACCGCATACGCGCTGGCCTTCGGCGGATTGCTGCTGCTCGGCGGCCGAATCGCCGACTTCGTCGGGCGCAAGAAGGCACTGCTCCTTGGCCTGCTCGGGTTCGCCGCTGCGTCCATGCTCGGCGGCCTGGCCCCCAACCCGGGCACCTTGTTCACCGCACGCGCTCTGCAGGGCGCGTGCGCCGCAGTCCTTGCTCCCGCAGCACTCTCCCTGATCACCGTCGCGTTCACCGACCCGAAGGAGCGCGCCAAGGCGTTCGGGATCTTCGGCGCCTTCCAGGGAGGCGGCGGCGCAGTGGGGCTGCTGCTGGGAGGCGTGCTCACCGAATACGCAGGATGGCGCTGGTGCATGTACATCAACGTCCCTATCGCGCTGGTCGCGGCTCTCGCCGCCCGCCCCTACGTCCGTGAAAGCCGCGCGCAGGGTGACCGCCACTACGACATCCCCGGCGCCGTCCTGGTGACGGGCGGGCTCGGCTGCCTGGTCTACGGATTCGCCCAGGCAGCCGACGGCGACGGCTGGACGGCGCCGATCACGCTCGGGCTTCTCGCCGCCGCGGTGGTTCTACTGGCCGCGTTCGTCCTGGTCGAGCACCGCAGTGCGCATCCGCTGCTGCCCCTGCGGGTAATCCTCGACCGATCCCGTGCCGGAGTGTTCCTCGCCAATCTCCTGATCGGCGCCGGCATGTTCGGAATGAACCTGTTCATGACCTACTTCCTGCAGGTCAATCTGGGCTACACGCCTCTGCAGGCAGGCTGTGCGTTCCTTCCCTTCAGCGTCGGGATCATCGCCACCACCACCCTGGGCGCCCCGCTGGTCAACCGCTACGGTCCCAAGATCCTCATGGCAGCAGGCACCACGCTGGCAACAGTAGGACTGCTTTGGCTCACCCGACTGGACATGGCATCGGGCTACACCGGTGAGGTACTGCCGACCCAGATCCTCGTCAGCGTCGGCGTCGGATTCTTCTTCCTGGCGGGCCCCAACATCGCACTCACCGGCGTCAACCCGCACGACGCGGGCGTCGCCAGCGCCGCCCTGAGCACCAGCCAGCAGATCGGCGCAGCACTCGGCCCCGCCCTTCTCAACACTCTCTACATCTCCGCCGTCACCGGCTACCTCGCCTCACACACCACCACACCCGGCGAAGCCGCCAAGAACCTCCAACTCGAAGCATTCCTGCACGGCTACCGCATTGCGTTCATCGTTGCCGGAGCCCTCCTGGCAGCCGCACTCGTCGCTCTCATCACCTTGGTGAAGTCCCCCAAGGGCGCCGCCGACACCGCGACTGCCGCACCTTCCGTCCACTGACCCTCGCGCCTACCCAGGTCACTCGAAGGAGACACGCCGCCATGGACGAATTCACACGCGAGATCCACGCCGTCAGCGACGCCGCACGGTTCTGGGAGCACCTCTACCGCGGCAAGGACGGCATCTGGAAGAACACGGCCAATGCGCTGCTCGCCGAAACTGCCGCACATCTGCCCCCAGGACGCGCCCTGGACCTGGGATGCGGCGAAGGCGGCGACACCCTGTGGCTGGCCACGCACGGCTGGCACGTCACCGCCGTCGACATCGCACCGACCGCGCTGCACCGCACCGCGCAGCTCGCCGCCGATAACGGCGTCGAAGAACGCGTGGAGACACAACAGTACGATCTGGCAGCCGAGTTCCCCGGCGGCGCCTTCGACCTCATCTCCGCCCAATACCTGCAAACGCCCTACGCGTTGCCGCGAGCCGAGATACTGCGCCGCGCCGCACACCAGCTCACCACCGGCGGGATCCTCCTCATCGTCGATCACGGCTCGGTACGCCCCTGGGCATGGAACACCGACCCCGACACCCACTTCCCCAGCCCGGAGAACATCTACGACGACCTCGACCTCGACACCGGGCAATGGATCCCCCAACGCCTGGCCACCCCCCAGCGCGTCGCCACCGGACCCGACGGACAGACCGCAGCGGTCACCGACACCGTCGTCGCCGTGTGCCGCATCGCATAACCCGCACCTCGTGCCCCGTCACGAATGCTGAATCCCCACAGGAGCCATCTTTCATGAACGACCTCTTCGATCCCGTCACCGTCGGCAAGTGGACACTGAGCAACCGCATCGTCATGGCCCCCATGACCCGCAACCGTGCCACCCCGGACGGCGTCCCCACCGATCTCATGGCCACCTACTACGCCCAACGGGCGACCGCCGGCCTGATCGTCACGGAGGGAGTGCAGCCCAGCACCGTCGGACAGGGCTACATGAACTCACCCGGCCTGCACACTCCTGATCAGGTCGAAGGCTGGCGCGCTGTCGCCGACGGCGTGCACCAGGCGGGTGGACGGATCGTCGCCCAGCTCATGCACGCCGGACGGATCTCTCACCCGGACAACAAGCACCAGGCCGAGACCGTCGCTCCCAGCGCCATCGCCGCCCCCGGCGAGATGTTCACCGCCACCGGACCCCAGCCGCACCCCACCCCCCGCGCCCTGACACTCGCTGACATCCCCGGTGTCATCGACGAATACGTTCAGGCGGCCCGCAACGCAATCGACGCAGGCATGGACGGCATCGAACTCCACGGCGCCAACGGATACCTGCTGCACCAGTTCCTCGCACCCTCCGCCAACCAGCGCACCGACACCTATGGCGGCTCCCCCCAGGCCAGGGCCCGTTTCGTCATCGAGGTTGCCCAGGCCGTGAGTGACGCCATCGGAAGCGAACGCGTGGGCATCCGCATCTCCCCGGCGATCAACCTTCACGGCGCACTGGAGAGCGACCCCGAGGCCACAGCGGCCACCTACAGGACCCTGGTCGATGCCCTCTCCGACATGGGCCTGGCCTACCTCCACACCATCGGTGATCCCGCCTCCGAGCTGATCACTGATCTTGCCCGCCGGTTCGCAGGTGTCCGCATCGTCAGCAACGGCTGGGACCCGGTCACCGACGTCACTGCCGCCCAGAACCTCATCAGCAGCGGCCAGGCAGATCTCGTCGCCGTGGGACGCGCCTTCATCGCCAACCCTGACCTGGTCCACCGCTGGCAGACCGGAGCCAACCTCAATCAGCCCGACGGAACGACCTTCTACGGAGGTGACCACCGCGGCTACACGGACTACCCCTCCCTCCACCAGAACCGCAAGTAGTTCCTGAGGGCTGTCCCGTAACTGTCATCAGCGGTCTGCTGGGCGGTCTACAGCCGGACGCACCGCGCCAGCTGGCCGTGCTTCACGGTTCTGCGGCGTCAGGACGCGGATGCGGCCCGCAGGGGCCGGCCGTGGAGCCTGGGGGGCGTCCCGCTGCACCGATAGTGTGCTGTGAAGAGGTGCAGCAGATTTTGGCGGAGATGTCCGCCTGTTCTGAGTCGTCGTGTGCATCGGCTGTCTGGGAGTGCATCCTGGGAACCGGGTCAGCCGCCGTGCAACGGTTTGAGGAACCGGCAGTCGCAGTCGACCCAGGGGATGCACGGTGGTCTCTGGCCCGGCGTGGCCTGCTTCGCCTGCGGGAGTCACCACATCCGGCGGACGGCCTTACTATCCTGGATCTGCGGCGATCTCGACGTACGGCTCGAGATGAAGGCAGTCCCCCAGAGGTCGAGGCAGGCGAGCGTAGTTTTTGGACTGGGGCCCCCTTCGGCTGCGCGAGCGCGGGTACCCGGGATCACCTTGGGAACTGGGTCAAGGCACCGGCCCGTGGCCTGCGGCACATGATTGCCGCAGGCCACGGGCCTGTCGCTTGACGACGCTCTGCGGGTGCTTGACCTGTCAGTTCAGAAGAGGTCGAGCTCTGCAGACTCGACTGCACCCAGTAGTCGGCATTCTCCGGTCTTTCCGTCAACGCGCAGGTAGCCCGTACCCACAGCTATGTCCCGGGGGTCTCCGTCACGGAGATAGGCAGCTGACTGGCAGTCGAAATAGAAGTCGCCTCCCACTTGGGCGCTTTCCCCTTCGACGAGTGCGAGGGCCATGCCTTCGTGGCTGACCTGCTGGTCCAGGAAGTTCTGGGCCAGCACGGCAGCGTCTTCGACGTTCAGCATCAGTCTGTCCTCAGGAGAGAGAAGTTCCGCCATGGCGAGAGGCTGGCATGTCCTGTCTGACCGTCTAGGAACACGACCTCTCCTTTGACGTTCACCACATTGAAGACATGGGTGAGTCTGCCCTTCTGCCCCATGACGAACCTCTAGCGCCGTCCCCTGCGGTTTTGATCTGATTGACGATGCCGGAGATGGTGGACGACTTGAACTGTCTACCTCCGTAAAGGGCTTCGATCGGCGCAGTCGAGCCGGCCGCCAGCTTGCCGGCGCCGAGGAGGGTGCGCCGTCGGCGAGCAGACAGTCGACTGCCACTGCGCAGGCACGGCAGTTCGTACCGCCGCCCTGAGGGTTTACCAGCGCCTTGAGCTGTGGGGTGATGGGGGTCTTATTGATGGTTTCAGAATGAGATCCGTAGTCGTCTCAAGCAGATAATGCTGCAGGCGAGTTGGAGCAGTCCGAGGTGGAGGTCGGCTCGTATCTCGTAGCGGATGCGCAGTCGTTTGAACTGGTGGAGCCAGGCGAAGGTCCGTTCGACGACCCACCGTGTCTTGCCCAGTCCCGAGCCGTGCGGGGTGCCGCGGCGGGCGAACTTGGAGGTGATTCCACGTGCGCGGACGAGACGCCGGTACTTGTCGTAGTCGTACCCGCGGTCGGCGAACAGCCGTCGGGGCCGGTGGCGTGGTCGGCCGCGCAGGCCACGAATCCGGGGTATGGCGTCCAGCAGAGGCATGAGCTGGGTGACGTCGTGACGGTTTCCGCCGGTCAGAGAGACAGCGAGCGGAGTGCCGTGCCGGTCGACGATCAGGTGGTGCTTGCTGCCGGGCCGGGCCCGGTCGACCGGCGAAGGTCCGGTGTGAGCCCCCCTAATCCAGTGCGTAAGCAGACGGCCCGGGCCCATGCAACGACCCGGGCCGACTGCTCGCACTGGACAGCGAATGCCTGGATCCCCCCCTGGCCGTCAAGGCCTCCTCAAAGAGCGGCATCGCTGTCCGCTGCGGGGTCCGTGGTGATGACGCGGGCGCCGGGCTGATGCCTCCGTTTCCCCGGGCCCTTGAGGCCTCTGTCAAGAGCGGCGCAGCCCGGCGCCTCCGTGGTCACCGCGAAACTCGCGGCGACTGCTTGGACGTTGATCGTCACGGCGCGAGTCCGCTCCAGGGTCGACCTCTTGTTCATCCGCGAGCCCGTGAGCTCTGCAGAAAGATCGAGCTCCTGGAGTGCGCTGGTGTCGCGAACGGCTACTGAGATGGCGGACCAATGAGTCCTTGGATTAGGGCGCCGCGTGACCCGCATGTCCTCGTGACCTGCATAAACGGACGGATCTGGGAGGACAGCTTGACCGTTTTCTGTGGCATCGACTGGGCAGAGCGTCACCACGACGTCGCCCTCGTCGACGAAGCCGGCACTCTGCTCGCCAAAGCCCGTATCACTCACGACGCGGTCGGCTACCACCAGCTCCTAGCTCTCTTGGCCGAGCACGGCGACAGCCCAGACGATCCGATACCGGTGGCCATCGAGACCAGCCACGGCCTCCTGGTCGCGAGCCTGCGCACTGGCAGCCGTCGGGTCTTCGCGATCAACCCGCTCGCCGCCGCCCGCTACCGCGACCGCCACGGCGTCAGCCGAAAGAAGTCCGACCCAGGCGACGCCTTGGTCTTGGCGAACATCCTGCGCACCGATATGCACGCCCACCGGCCCCTGCCGGACGACTCCGAACTCGCCCAGACCATCACCGTCCTGGCCCGAGCACAGCAGGATGCCGTCTGGACCCGGCAGCAGGTCGCCAATCAGGTCCGCTCGCTCCTGCGCGAGTATTACCCTGCCGCTCTGCTGGCCTTCCAGGGCAAGCAAGGCGGTCTGACCAGGGCTGACGCCCGCGTCATCCTCACTCTGGCGCCGACTCCGGCCAAGGCCGCGAAGCTCACCCTCGCCCAGCTGCGGGCTGCCCTCAAACGCAGTGGCCGCCTCCGCGGCTGCGACGCGGAAGCCGAGCGGCTGCGGGCCGTCTTCCGCGCCGAGTACGCCCACCAGCTGCCCGGCGTCGAGAATGCCTTCGGTCACCAGCTCCTGGCCCTGCTCAAGCAGCTGGACGCCACCTGCCAGGCCGCAAACGACCTCGCGGAGGCGGCCACAGCCGCCTTTCACCAGCACGCCGACAGCGAGATCCTGCTCAGCTTCCCCGGCCTGGGGCCCATGCTCGGCGCTCGCGTGCTCGCCGAGCTGGGCGACGACCGGGCACGGTTCGCCGACGCACGGGCGCTGAAGTCGTACGCCGGCTCCGCCCCCATCACCCGGGCCTCCGGCAAGAAGCGCTTCGTCGGCCGCCGGTTCGTCAAGAACAACCGCCTCATCAACGCCGGCTTCCTCTGGGCCTTCGCCGCCCTTACCGCCTCACCCGGAGCCAATGCTCACTACCGGCGCCGACGCGAGCATGGTGACTGGCATGCCGCCGCACAACGGCACCTGCTGAACCGCTTCCTCGGCCAGCTCCACCACTGCCTCAAGGCCCGGCAGTTCTTCGACGAACAACACGCCTTCGCCCCCTCCTCCAAGCTCCTACGGGACCCGGAAGTCCAAACAGCGGCGATGTCAGTGCATCCGTCTAGAGTCCCCGCGTGACTGAGCCTTCTTACCTGTCTGAGGTCCGGGAGTCATACGACACCGTGGCCAACGCCTACGCCACCCTCGTCAAGCCCCCATCAGAACTGGATCCGTTGTCACGCTCGATGCTGACCGCGTTCGCCGAACTCGTGCAGGCATCTGGCCTCGGACCGGTCGCAGACCTGGGCTGCGGCCCGGGCAAAGTGACGGCGCACCTCGCCGGGCTCGGGGTGTCGCCGATCGGCATCGACGTGTCCCCGAGGATGATCGAACTTGCGCGCACCGCCTTTCCGGACCTGCCGTTCTCGGTGGGATCCATCACCGCCCTGGAGTTCGCGGACGACGCGCTTGGCGGCATCCTGGCCTTCTACTCCACCCACCACACGCCTCCCGAGCTGCTGCCGCTCGTGTTCGCCGAGTTCCACCGCACCCTGGCACACGGTGGACATCTTCTCCTCGTGGGTCACGTCGGTTCCGGTGAGCACCGTCGTCCCACACAGGCCTACGGCGGTCTTCCAGTGTCCTTCGAGTCCTATCGCCTGCCTCCGGGTCAGCTTGCGCAGTTGCTGAACCAGGCCGGGTTCACCATCGACGCTCAACTGGTGCAGGAGCCAGACGAAAAACTGACATGGAAGATCGCCAGCTTCCTTGCCCACAAGCCGATCTCCCAGGAGGCCAGCTTGACTTCCTAGCCCCCTGAGATGTCTTTGAGGGCCCTGACGTGCGAGCCGTCGATCGCGGCGTCGTCCATCTCCAGCAGACCTTCTCTGCGTAGTTCCGTCAGCAGGACCTCATGCAACCGGGGCCATACCCCGGCCTCGGTCCAGTCCCGCAGACGCCGCCAGGCCGTCACGCCACTGCAGCCGACCAGCTCTGCGGGAACGTCCCGCCAGCTCACACCCTTGCGCAACACGTACACGATGCCCCGCAGGGCAGCACGGTCATCGGCCGGCAGCCGCCCGGGATAGCGATGACGCCGAGGCGGACGCACCGGCAGCAGCGGGGCTATGCGTTCCCACAGGTCATCAGGCACAAGATCAGCAGACACCCACCAGATCCTGCCGACGCAACACCCAACTGCCAAGCCAACACACCGATCTCATTCTGAAACGATCAGTAAGTGACGCGAGTGGGCGCTGTGGACGTTGCGCTATGTGAGGTGCGCCACTCTTGACTTTTGGGCCTCGCGGGTCGCGTGTTCGCAATGACGTCGCGACATCGGGTGAGAGGGCAGGGGGCTGCTGGTGGGTCAGGTGCTCCGGCACGTCAGGTCTGGGCTGTTTGTCCGCGGGGCCGGATGCGGACCGTGTGCCACGAGTCGGACGGCACCTACGGAGCCGATCACTGCCGAGTTGCGCGAAAGTGCGGTGAGGCGGTCAGCCACAAGCGGATTCTAGGAACATGTGGGCGTCCGAGGCTGAAGGCGCCGGTGGTGCAGCCGGCACTGCACCGCCGAGCCCGACCCGACATCGGCCAAGGCGCCGCCGCGGCCAAGGCGCCGGGCTGATCGGCCCCGCCCCTCTCAGTCGAGCCGAACACGAAATGGGTCAGCGACTTCGCCTACCTGCCCATCGACAGCGGAAGTTCTGCTACCTGCGGTGGTCAACCCCGTCTCCGTCCTCTGGCTGATAGCCGACCATAAGCGCGCTGACCTCATAGTCGACGCCCCGACCACGCGGATCCGCGCCGCCGCAGCCTCATTGGCGCCAGTTCGGCAACGGGGCCAGGTGTGGGTAGAGCTTGGCCTGCGAAACGCTGTCCAAGCGAGCTTTGAGGCAGGGGCATAATCCGCCGTCGCTGTCCTCTCTGCACCGACGCAAGGGCGAATGGGGCCGAAAGGCTCCCTTCAGTCACGGAACCCCGATCCCATAGGCCAGCAAGGTCAACGAGCCTTCCCGTGCGTGCGATCGGTGCGATACTCTCTGCGCGCTACAGCTACCTGACCGTCACCCTGGAGGGGAAGGGTGAAGGCTTTTGTCTGTCTTACGAGCATGTGGGATGTCCTGCGTTCTCTGACGATGACTGTGCCCGCTGTGTCGGCGGCCGACCAGATCGGTGTGAGAGGCAGCACACATCCAGTCATGGACTGATCGGTCGGTACGAGTGGCTGCTGCTGCCCGCATAGCCCGCAGGATCCACGCGGATGTGCACTCGGTGTCGGGGCTATTCGGCCTGCCCGATGCAAGGCACGCCGGCCTCACGCGTTGCGGGACACCTAGGTCAAATCCCTGCCCTTCATCCAACTTAAGGAGAGCGATTTGCGCACACGAAGATGGGGCCGCGCGGGAGCAGCTCTGATGCTCCTCTGCCTGTCCCAGGCAATGGCAGCGACCACAGCTACCGCTGCGGAGGCCGCGGGCTGCACCCGGTCGGGCTGTACGGGCAAGAATCCGGTGGCCATGGGCTGCGACACAGACGCTCAGGTCATCGAGCAGATCAACCAGGGCAATGACATTGAGATCAAGCTGGTGTGGTCGCCCGGATGCCAGGCTACCTGGGCGAAGGTGAGCATCAACCCGCTCTACCAGCAGTCGGTCTACGCGGCACTGTGGCAGACCCCGACGCTGGGGGGCTTTGCAGCGCCACGTCCCACCCCCAGCATCACCACATCCAACCCCACTGGTGTCTCGCCCATGGGTGACTGGAAGATGACCAGCAAAGCCTGCTGGAACAGCCGGAACGATAACTGGGAACCGGAACCCCTGCTCTATGAGGAGGGTGGCAAGGTGATACCCACGCCCCTCGTCAACGGCGACTGTACGGACTGGATATGAGACGGCACATGTTGAAGCGCACACGAACCGTCCGCCACAGACTCACCGGTCAAGGGCTCGCGACCGCCGTGCTTGCCTCCTCGATTGCCCTGATCCCGCTCGTGGCCCAGGAGAGCCCCGCCGAGGCAGCAGACACTACGACGAACGTCCTCTTCTCCACGCCCGAGAAGGCTCTTGGCGACGGATTCGAAAAGTCCGGGGACATCGTTGTCAACGGGACCGGAGACTCCGACGGTTTCCACATCGTGACCGCCGCGGAGCGGGAGGGGTATACCTTCCACGAGGTTGCCTCCCTGCAGCGCAAAGACATCGACGCAGGACCGTGGACAGGGTACGTGTGCACTACCGGTTCCGGCCGGTACGCGGCGGCGGTCTACATGCCGTCGCTGTGGGTCAACAAACCGGGCGCTACCTACCGCGGGGCGTTCGCCGCCGTCGTCCGGCTCAGTGACGGCAAGGTCACTGAGATCGCTCAGGGCGTCCAACTTTCCTACCATTCGCCGGGCTGTGGCGACGATGACCGGGTGCTGTTCGCCAGCAGTACGGCCACCGACGCTGACGCCGGGACGACCACGGTCATCGAGGCGGACGCCGTGACGGGCAAAGCCACTGCCAACCGGAAGGTCACCGGTCAGCTCGCGCACCTGTTGCCCACAGTGCGCGGTGACTATGGAGTACTTGACGGCAATTTGGTGAAGCTGACCGGCAAGGGCAAGTCCACACGGGCGCAGAAGCAAACCGCACTGCCCGGCCCGGTCTTCGAGCTGACCACTTCGGCCGAGGGTGCCCTTGACCTCGGGGTTGTGAAAGATCGCAAGAGCGTCATCAACCGCTGGCAGGCAGGGAAGCTCACCGAGCTCGGTTCGGGAGTCGTCGGCAAGCTCAAGCTGTTCCCCCGCAAGGGCGGTTCCCTCGTAGTCGGAGACGTGGCCGGCATCGACACCGCGCGCGCACCCGGCCTGAAGGCCCAGCCCTTCACCGGACGCCCCACGAGCGTGTCACGTGAGGGCCACCTGATCACCACTTCGATGGTCTCGGATGAACTGAAGGGCGTCACCGCACCCGAAGGCACGCCGGAGGCAGGAGCCACCAGCGATGGCCAGGCAGCTGGACTGGTCCGGATCCAGGCGACGGCCACCCGCACGGGTGCCAAGTCGACGATTGCCTTCGATGCGAACACCACGCAGGTGAAGCCGGACGCGGCAAGCGCTCCCGCAATGGATCCGGCCGCGTTCACCGCCTCCGGCGCCACAAAGGCCGCTGTGCAGTCGGCGGCAGTTGGTGCGGCCGCCGAGCCGCGGGACGACGTAGAACCCCTCACCTGTGGGGAGGGATCCAAGGAGTCGTTCTGCCTCTCCAGCCAGGGCGCCGAGGTGTTCGTCCGCGACGGGAAGGTGGAGGGATACGAGATCCCTTGCCTGGTGAAGCGGAACAACCCGAAGCGGCAGGCGCTCCAGCCGAGCGCCAACCAGGTTGAGTGGGCGGTCGACCAAGCCGTTCATGGCCGGCTCACCTTGCAGCGATCGGCGAACTGGCACGACACGGGCCTACCCGCGTACACCCCGCAGGGGCTCTTCCCCAAGCCGGCACTGACCGGCGGCGGTGATATCCCGGCCCAGGTAGTCCTCGGCATCCTCGCCCAGGAGTCCAACTTCAAGCAGGCATCCTGGCACTCGATGAACGGCGCGGCCGGCAACGTCCTCCAGGCGGACTGGTTCGGCAACGGAGCCAGCATTCACCATTACCCGGACAGCACCAAGTCGGACTGCGGTTACGGTATCGCCCAAGTCACCACCGGCATGGCCGACGACGACACCCCGCCGCTCGACGCCACGCGTGCAGGCGCCGTTGCTACCGACTACGCGACGAACATCGCGGCCGGCATGCAGATCCTCGCGGAGAAGTGGAACCAGTTGAAGGCGCTGGGCATGGAGGCCAACAGCGGCGACCCCAGGTACATCGAGAACTGGTACATGGCGCTGTGGGGCTACAACAGTGGCGTCTACACCGATTCGAGTGAGCCCCGCGGCCTCGGCTACTTCAACAACCCGGCCAACCCGGAGTATCCGGCGGACCGCACGCCGTTCCTCCGGGACAGCTACGACGACGCAGCCTCCCCTGCGAACTGGCCCTACCAGGAAAAGGTCCTGGGCTGGGCGGAGACCCCTCACAAGACGTGGGATTGGGAGGAGTCCTACGAGAAGCCCGACTTCCCGGGCCTGATCAACTTCGAGCAGATGAACCTGCCGGGCGACTACTTCAATTTCTGCTCGCCCACCGTGAACAACTGCACGCCGCACGCGGCCGACCCCTGCCCTGCGTGGAACGACACCTGTCGCTGGGCCGGAAGCGCCTCGTGGCTCAGCAGCGCTCAGGACACCGGCAACTCGTCTGTGGAGACGCTGAAGTACACCCTTGGCTCGAGTGAACCTGCGCTCATCGCCAAATACCCGTCCGGGCCCTGCATGACGACGCCCGACGGCACCCCAGGCACGATGATCATCGACGATCTCAACGGCCGTGAGGACGTCTACGGTTGCGGGGACTACGAGGCGGCCTCGGACGGCAAGTTCACCCTTCAGTACGGAGACAGCCTCCTCACGTACCGCGATGACCTCGAGACATGGAGAGCTACCCCAGCCATCGCGCAGATCGACGTCCACCAGCTGGGCGCCGGATACAACGGCCACGTATTCTTCACCCACTCCTATCCGGAAGGCGACTTCTTCCACAAGGTCACCGGGCGGTGGACACTCAACCCGACGAACCTACCGACTGCCGACAAGGCGGGCGCGCGGTACAACGTGTGGATCCACCTGCCCAACCACGGCGCAGAGGCGATCGTGCGCTACACCGTGCACCCCGGCCCCAATGCCGAGGGACTCGGGCCTGATACCTGCAGGCTCGATCAGAAGAGATGGAGTGCGGGCAAGGACACATGGTTCAAGCTTGGCTCCATGAGGTTCTGGAAGGGTGGGCACATAGAGATGGACAACGAACACGACCCAGGCACGGGTGACGCCAATGTCGCCTTCGACGCCGTTGCCCTGGTCCCCGCGGCGAATCCCGACGCAGGTAACTGCAAGTTCGGATACTGATGAGGCCCGCACACTTGCTGCGCCGCCAGGTGGTGACGGCAGTCGCTCTCGTGGCTGCCGTCACCGTGGTCGGCTGCACACAGCAGAAAGCAACGCCGGATCCCGGTGTCTACCCCGGTGACGCTCCTGCGACGCCGAAGAGGACACTCCCAGAACTCACGGCGACGAACCCCCCCTCGGCGTCCCAATGGCCGAAGGAGGCCCTGCCAGCCGAGCAGGCGCCAGCGCTGGCGGAACCCAAGGTCATCGCACCTGGTTACCGAGTGGACGACTTCCTGACCGGCCTAGCTGGCCGGTGGGACGTTTCTCTCGGCGAACAGCGTCTGATCGATGCCCCCGGGGACAAAGACGTCTGGCACTTCACCGGCTCCGTGTCGGGCAGCGGCGAGAAGCAACTCTCCATCGCCGGCGTCCCTACAAAACAGGGCGACATCATCGGGTTCTCCTGCCTGGTGGACGCCGACCGGCCGCGGGCCGGGGCATTCCTGAAGGACTGCGCCAAGACCGGGATACCGAACTGGGACGATGAGCGCGCGGTGGCCTGGTTGAGTACGGCCAAGCGGCAGGTCGACGCTGCCTACTCCAAGAAACACCGCCCTATAGTTAGTGCCATGTTCGTGTCCGAGAAGGCGCATGCACTCCTGCGCAGATCCGGTCCCACGCCAGATTCGACCGGAACATACGAGCTGTCGGTGGCGGGCGGTGGGGTCGCCGAAAACTCCTGATTCACGGGATGAACCCGTACCCCCAGTCGCCCGGAAGTGCTTCAGCTTCCGGGCGACTGCCGACCAGCGCGGACGACCCCTGGGCCACGGTCACGGAACCGGTTGAGGGTGCCGCTGACAAGACCACCGCGTACCTGTACGACGCCGGCGGAAGCCGCTTGATCAGCCGGACGGACAGCGAGACCACGCTCTACCTCGGCCACACCGAGATCGTCCTGCCCGAGGGCTCGGCGGTGCCGAAGGCCACCCGGTTCATCGACCTGGGCAACGGCCAGCAGGCAGTCCGTAACGATAACGGCAGCATTGCCTTCACGATCGGCGACCATCACGGCACCGGCCAACTCGCAGTCGATGCCTCGAGCCTCGCCCTCACCCAGCGCCGCACCGCCCCCTTCGGCAGTGCCCGCGGCGATGTCCCGACGAGCTGGCCCAGCACCAAGGGCTTCGTTGGCGGCACCACCGACACCAGCACGGGACTGACCCACCTCGGTGCCCGCGAGTACGACCCGGGCATCGGCCGATTCATCAGCGTCGACCCGATCATGGACCTCGCCGACCCGAAACAGATCAACGGCTATAACTACGCCAACAACGCTCCGGCCGCCCTTTCCGACCCCACCGGTCTGCGTCCGGACGGAATCTGTGGCGGTAACAGCAGCACGTGCGTGCCAAGCAACTCGGTATCGAAAACTACTTGCCGAACCGCCGTACGATCGTGACGCGCATTTGACGCTCTGGGTGCTCGGTGGCCCTCATATTGGATCAGAATTCCCTCCTGACCTGCCTATTTGCTGCCTGCGTCCGTGCCGACATCTTTCCGATGACTCATCACGTGAGAGCGCGGTGCACGGAAGCCGTCGCTCCTGGTTCAAAGTCCCAGAAAAGTCCCAGAGACTCTGTCATACCCCGCCTCGACTCTCATTTCTCCAGGTCAGAGGGGGTGTGACGGCGCCATTTTGGCAGGCTTTCAGATGTCCCGGAAGACACCGCGCACTTCCATGACCTGCGACGATGCGCGGTTGTACAGCGTTGACCTGCGTCGATTATCTTTCAGATGTCTCCTGCGCGTGCACGCTGATGCTGGCGAAAGTCCCAGAAAAGTCCCAGGGGTCCCTGCAGCTCACGACCGTTCTCTGGGCTCCACGTGGGCCTTTGCCGAGGTTTTCCCGGGCCGGTCCCGGGGCTTTCGGGCCTCGCGGTGTAGACAGCTGAGGTCGGTCAAAGAGCGGTCCCCGGGTGGGCAGGGATACCTGCCGCTGGTTGGTAACCAGCGGCAGGACGGGTGCTGGTGAGTATGACGATTTCCCTCTGCGGGGATGGATGGCAGTGCACTACCGCCCATCCCCGCCCCCGTTATTCTTTTCTGGCAGAGGGGAATGCGCTCTGGCCAGGCGGAGCAGCCGTGCCGATGACTGTCTGGAGGTCGAAGACGAGAACCAGCCAGTACCGCCGCAGAGTCGCGAGTTCGTGGAAGATCTGTCGGGAGATGACTGCTTCCTGCTCCATCGAGCTGTTGGATTCCCGCACAGTCAGAACGACTTGGTAGCGCTCGAACGGGATGCCTTTGTCCTCCTCGTACTCATGCTCCATTTCTAGTTCAAGTGTTGCGTTGCTCAGGCTTGCGACGTAATCCGCGGGCACGTTCACAGCGCGCCGCAGCCTCCCGCCACAAGCCAGTGCCACGTCTGCGACGAGGGCTTCCACAGGGTGACCGGGGTGGATGAAGATGCTGTGGTGGGAGGTCACAGTTCAGCTCCCTCAGGGGTAGGTGATGTCGTAGCCGTCGCCGACTATGCGGATGAAGTCCATCCGTCCGGGCGGATTGTTGCGCAGGAACTTACCCAGCCCCTCTTGTGCCGCTGACTCACTCAGACCGCTCGCGCGTGCGTCGATGATGGCATGCCTGGCCTGGCCCTTCGCCGAGTTCAACTGGTTCTTCACCGTGTTTGCGGCGGCTCCCGGAATCAAGCTCTTGAACTCCGTCGGCACCCCGTTCACTTCGGAGTCGGCGGTCCTCACTCCTGGCACGGTCGACTCCTTGAGTGCCTTCACGTTCTTGCCTTCGGACAGGAGGAGTTCGGCGATGCGCCCTTCGGCGTCGTTGAACGCCGCGGCGCTGAGGTCGAGTTTGCGGGCAGCCGCGTTCTGCCAGCCAGTTCTGTGCGAAGGACGCCGTGGCGTGGTGACTCGTCTCGAACGTGAACGTGGACTGCCGCAGATCCCGAGCGACCACGATCGCAACGAGCTGTGGCTCGCCGGGTATCCCCCAGGTGGCCGATCGGTCGTGGGCGAGGACGAAGCTGTGCGAACCGTTGGGCGTGGTGTGGTGCTGGGACAGCACCATCAAGTCGCCAGCCCAGAGAGCCTCCATCGCCTCCTCGGAGTCGTCGTCGACCGGCGAGAGATGGTCGAGGCCGAAGTCGGGAATGTCGTTCACGCCGCCACTTCCGCCTGCTCGGGCGCCGGGGTGGCCAGCACCCGGTGATTGGGGCGAGTTGCGCTGGTCGTGCAGGCCGCGAACGGTCCGTCGGGCGCACGCAGGTGCACCAGGGTCTGGTCCAGGTGGTCGCGGTGCCAGGTCGACGGGCCGGACAGGCCGGCCTCCGTGTCGGTGGACTGCTGCCAGGCCAGCCAGAGCGCGTGCAGCCGAGCGACGGCCTCAGGGTGTTCATGCCAGTGCGCGCACCAGGGACGGTTCGTGCTGATCTCCCGGCCGTACACCGGCAGGAAGAGGTAGTTCACCCAGTCGCTGAGGGCAGCGAGTTCGACGGCATATTCCTTGCCGCCCAGGGCGAGGATGAACACCGAGGCGGGGCCGTCGGGCTTCTTCCCGTCAGCCGCCTCGGATTCCGGAGCGCCGTCCGGCGGCTGGCTGCCGGTGGATTCGGGTTCGGAGCCGAGGCGGTCGAGTATGACGCCGTGCTGCCTGACCTCGGCCATGGTCTTGGCGAGGGTGCTGGCGAGGTCGTCGAGGTCTGCGTCGGGGACGCGGTACGGCTCGGGGCCGGGGGAGGTCGGGCTGGTGTCGGCCATGAGGGTGTGCTCCATCTGTGAGACGGCGACATGCCCGAGAGGATCCTGAGAATCAGCGGTTTGGTCCGGCCGGAAGAACGCGGTAGTGGAGCGCTATCGATCGGCACAGCGGGGAACGCCGTGCCAGCAACTGCAAGGCATGTGAGGCCTGTGTGCCAATGTCGAGCAAGGTGAGCCGCGCCATCGATGACGACTACATCCCACCCGCCGAAGGCGCGACGCCGTGCTCGGCGACAAGGGCTACCACTCCAACCCCGAACCGCGACGCACTGCGCCAGCGCAGGATTCTTGACCGCCCGGAACTCTCCCTCGCTGAGGTTTTGTGGGCCGGGCCATCTGTAGGAGACAAGGACATGCGGTTCGGACGTCCGCAGCCACGATGCGCCGGGGGTGTGTTGTGGAGGGTTGAGGGGAAGCGCGATGGCATCGCATTCACCCGCCTGCCGGTGCGATCCATGTCAACCATGACTTTTGGGCGTCACCGGTCTAGTGAACCCCGCTGCCCCTCCATTGAGTTGAGGGAGAGGCGGTGCGGCTCAGACGATCCCTTGATCATCACGTGAACATCACAAAATCTATTCGAGACTTGCACTACCGGAGTGATTCTCATACAAATCTCATGTCTTGATCATCCGCGTGGGAGTCCTTGTGCGTGCTGTGCGTCCCCTTGTTGTTGCCGTCGCCTTCGCGATGGCCGTTCTTGCCGGCACGGAGCAGGCGGCTGTCGCCTTTGACAAGACTGACGTGGTTCGTGTGCCCGTGGGGGAAGTGCCGGACCAGGACTGGGGTTCAGCTGCTGGGCGCAGCCACAGGGCTTCCACCGGCGTCACGGACGCGGTGGCCACCGGGGGGCGGGGAAACGCGGTGGATGCGCCGGGTGAACTCCCTGCGGAGGGCGCCGTATCAGAGCCACAGTTGGAACGTGAGGTGACGCTGCCCGCTCCTGGGCAGACCGTGGAAGTGGAGACTCCGAACCCTGTGACGCCTGCGGGCTTCGACCCTGAGCGCAGTGCAGAGGTGAAGGGCGAGCGCAAGGAGCGGGAGTCCACGTTTCTCAACGAGGACGGCACCTACACCACCCGCTTCTACAACGAGCAGGTCAACTTCCTGGACGGCCAGGGCGAATGGCAGAAAGTCGATTCTTCCCTCGTGCCTGCGGACGCACCTGGTTCGCACACGATGAGCGGGAACGACGAGGGACTGGGCTGGCAGACGACCACCACGGAGGCGCCGCTCGACTTCGCCGGCGACGCCGCGGACGGACCTGTTGTGACGATGGGGCTGGGTGACGGCCTGTCGGTGGGCTACGGGCTGGAGGACGCGCAGGAGTCGGAGGGGCGGGTGGACGGCAGTGCCATTACCTA
Source organism: Streptomyces sp. NPDC006296 (assembly GCF_040613235.1). Taxonomy (NCBI): domain Bacteria; kingdom Bacillati; phylum Actinomycetota; class Actinomycetes; order Kitasatosporales; family Streptomycetaceae; genus Streptomyces; species Streptomyces sp. NPDC006296. The sequence continues at coordinate 19,882 of NZ_JBEXRT010000033.1, forward strand.
CCCCGAGGTGCGGGACGACGCAGACCTTGAGTTCGTGGCCGATAGTGGGTCGTTCAAGGAGACCATGGTCCTCCGGAGTAAGGATGCGCCGTCAACGTGGCGTTTCCCTCTCCATGTACAAGGACTGACCGCGCGCATCGCCGAGCATGGCGGTGTGTCCTTCACCGACGCCGAGGGCGTCGAGCGGGCGTGGATGCCGGCCGGCTGGATGGAGGACTCCCGTCATGCCGAGAACTCCGCCCAGGGGGAGATCTCCTCGGGCGTGACGTTCGGTCTGACCGAGGAGGCAGGGCAGCAGACCCTTGTGGTGACCATGGACCAGGAGTGGCTGCGGTCCCCCGAGCGTGTCTTCCCCGTACGGGTGGACCCGTCCCTGAAGTCGGTGAACGCGACTTCAGGGACGTACGTGCAGTCTCCGTACAACCAGAATTTCTCCAGTGACACCGTGCTGAAGACCGGCACCTACGATGCAGGGGGTCACAAGGCGGCTGCCTTCCTGCGCTTCTCGGGCCTGGAGACCACTCTCAAGAACGCCTGGGTGGTCAACACCAGCCTGGCGCTGTACAACACGTACTCCTACTCGTGTACGGCCAGGCCCGTGACGGTCCACCCGATCACGTCGAACTGGGCTGAGTCGACCACGACCAAGTACCCCGGGCCGTCGACGGGTTCTGCTCTCGCGTCGAAGAGCTTCGCGCACGGCTGGCGCCCGGAGGGGCAGACCGCTTACCCGTGTGGTGGTGCCAAGTGGGAGTCCATCAAGCTGGGTTCGGCCGGACGCAAGCTGGTGGATGACTGGACACACGGTCGGAAGAAGAACTACGGGCTGGCCGTCAAGGCATCGACGTCCGACTCCAAGGGATGGAAGCAGTTCGGTTCGGACGACTACCCCAACGGGAAGCCGAGCCTGGATGTCACGTGGACGCCGTACGGGGCGACCTACGGGCTGGGCGACTTCACCGCGCCGGTTACCGCCACCACTCAGGGGTCGATGAAGGTCACCGTCACCAACCGGGGGCAGGCGACCTGGCCCAAGGGCGGCGACTACAGGCTCCGCTACAACCTGTACAACGCTTCCGGCACGGAGATCACCGACAGCTCGAAGATCGCTTACACGCTCATGCCGAGCGACATCTCTCCCGGCGAGAGCGTGACGCTGGACGCCAAGATCGCACCGTTGACGCCAGCCACGTACACCATCGAGTGGACGATGACGGATCTCGGCGTCTCCCGCTTCACCACGGCAGGGGTGCCGGGCGCGGCCGTCAAGATATCCGCGGTCAACATACCGCCGGTGCTCACGGCCGAGGCGCCTGCGAGCGGCACCCCCGTGGACTCCCTCACTCCGGCCCTCTGGGCGAACGGAAAGGACACCGACCGCTACCCGTCATCGGCCCTCAGCTACACCTTCGAAGTCTGCGAGATCGAGGGAAGCGACAGCCGTAAGAACTGCCGCAAGGGGACGCGGAGCACCAAGCAGCAGTGGACGGTCCCGGCGGGATGGCTGTCCTGGGGCAAGACCTACGCCTGGTACGCATACGTCTACGACGGCAGTGCGACCTCGTCCCAGCCGCACGCCTCCGTCTTCACCACATCGGTCCCGCAGCCCGCGGTGACCAGTCACCTCGGTGGCGCGGACGGCACGAGTGAGATCGGCGCCCGCTCCGGCAACTATGTGACTGCGGCGACCGACGCGGCGATGCCGACCGTCGGACCGGAGCTCTCCGTCACCCGTACGTACAACTCCTTGGACCCGCGCCGGACCAACGCTTTCGGCGTCGGCTGGTCGACGCGTTGGGACATGCGACTGGTCCAGGAGACCGTGGGCAACACCGTGATGGTCACCCGGGCCGACGGGTCGCAGGTGCGCTTCGGCCGCAATCCGGACGGCACGCTCGCGGGTCCCTCCGGCAGCACCACAGACCTTGTCGCGGACTCGACCGGCTGGACCATGCGCCAACGCGGAGGGACGACAGCCCGGTTCGACAGCTCGGGACTGCTGACCTCCGTCACCGACAGCGCCGGCCGAGTACAGACACTGACCTACGGAGGGGCGGACAACCGCACGCTGAGCACGGTCTCGGACAAGCTCTCGGGCCGTTCGCTCCACTTCACCTGGACCGGCGGCCGCATCAGCTCGGTGACCACGAGCCCCATGGGTGCAGGCTCACCCGGACTCACCTGGACATACAGCTACTCCGACGACCGGCTGACGAAGGTGTGCCCGCCTTCGTCCTCGACCCAGTGCACTGGGTATGACTATGAGAACGGTTCGCTATACCACAGCATGGTCCTCGACGCGGGCCCACAGTCGTACTGGCCACTTGGCGAGGAGGAAGGCTCCACCGCGAGCAGCAGCGCGCCCTCCCGCGACGGCCTCAACGACGCCCTCTACCGTGACGTGACCCTTGGCGCTACTTCCGCGCTCACCGGAACGACGGACACCGCTGCCTCCTTCGACGGCCGGGACTCAGTCGTCGAACTCCCGGACGCAGCTCTGGAGACCTCCGACATCCTGACGGTCGAGCTCTGGTTCAAGACCACCCAGCCCGGAGTACTCGCCACTCTCCAGGACGCCGAGATCGGATCCAAGCCGACCCGATACAGTCCTTTCCTCAACGTGGACGCCGACGGCAAGCTGCGAGGCCAGTTCTACACGGTCGAGTACGCCGGCACGAAGCCGATCGTCTCCCCCAAGGCAGTCACCGACAACGCCTGGCACCATGCCGTCCTGACCAGCCAGGGCACCGCGCAGACCCTTTACCTGGACGGGGCCAAGGTCGGAAGCCTGACCGGGACCGTCAGCATGCGCGAAGACCAGAAGGCATACCTCGGCGCGGGCTGGGCCAACGAGGGCTGGATGGGCGTAGCGGCTGACACCCACCGCTTCAGCGGCACGATGGACGAGGTCGCGGTCTACGGACGCCCCCTCGACGCGGCGACTGTCAAGGACCACTACACCGCGCGCGAGGCCGCTGGCCGAATCACCAAGGTGACCCTTCCCTCGGGCAGGTCCCACGCTTCCGCCGTCTACGACCCGGCCACCGGCCGACTCACCGAGCACACCGACGACAACGGCGGAACGTGGAAGGTCTCCGCCCCCGACTACTCAGCCGGTTCAGTCACGTACGCCGACGAAGTGCGGGCCTTCGCACCAGAGGGCTACTGGCGGCTGGGGGAGCGCTCCGGATCCAAGGCGGTCAGCGCCGCAGGCGACGGATCGGAGGGTTCCTACGGGGACGGGACAACGCTGGGCGCAGCCGGTGTCTTCGCGGACGGTGACGACACCGCCGCCACCTTCGACGGGAGCGCCGATTCCTACGTCCAGCTGCCCAACGACCTGCCCACGAGCCCGACCACTCCCACGGTCGAGCTGTGGTTCAAGACAGCCAAGTCCGGTGTGCTGATGGGCCTGCAGGACGTGGAGCTGGGCGAGACCCCCACGTCCTGGCGGCCGGTGCTCAACATCGACACCGCCGGAAAGCTACGCGGAGAGTGGTACCTGGCCGGTAACCCGGGCGCGGACCCGATCACGTCGAGCCAGACGGTTACCGACAACAAGTGGCACCACGCCGTTTTGACCGGAGCAGTGAATACGCAGTCCCTCTACCTGGACGGTCAACTGGTCGGGTCGATGGCCGGCACCATATCCGACCAGGGAAGGCCGTACGCCTATCTCGGTGCGGGTTATGCGAGCTCCGGCTGGATGGGGGTGGCTGCGGGTACCTACCACTTCACCGGCCAGATGGACGAGGTCGCGCTGTACGAGCGCACCATGAGTGCGGCAACGGTCAAGAAGCACTACGCCGCCCGGTCCGCACTAATCACCGGTGACAGCGCCCACTACCGCGGCGAGATCGTCGGGGACGCCCCGGCCGCGTACTGGCCGCTGGACGAGAACAAGGGCGCGACCACTGCAGTCAGCAGGGTCACAGCTGCTCAGGGCAACGGCACCTACGTCAATGCGACTGCAGGAACGACAGGCATCTTCGGCACGGGCGACGGGCAAGCGGTTCAGCTCTCCGGGACCGGGGCGGTCTCCGTCCCCGGCAATCTGGTGGCAGGCACCACGGACCTCACGGCCGAACTCTGGTTCAACACGACGAAGTCCGGTGTGCTGCTCGGATTCCAGAACGCCGCACTCGGCGCCACGCCGACTTCTTGGCGCCCCGCCCTCAACATTGACGAGGCAGGGAAGTTGCGTGGTGAGTGGTATCTGACGGGTAATCCGGGCGCGAAGCCGATCACTTCCACCCAGACGGTGACCGACGGCAAGTGGCACCACGCAGTGCTCACCGGTGCCCGTACCACTCAGTCGCTCTATCTGGACGGTGTGCTCGTCGGTTCGCTGGCAGGCACGATCTCCGAGCAGGGGCTGGCGTACGCCTACCTCGGCGCAGGGTACGCAAGCTCCGGGTGGATGGGAGTAGCCAGCGGTACCTACCGGTTCACCGGACAGATCGACGAAGCAGCCATCTACCGCAAGGCGCTGTCGGCCGACCAGGTCGCCGACCACTTCCAGTCACGCGAGCGGTCCGGGCTCTCTTCGCTGGCGGCCACCATCGGCGTGACCGACCCCCTCGGACACACGGTCCGTACGTCGTACGACGCGCTCAAGGGCATGCGGCCCACGCAGGTCACGGACGCCGAAGACGGGGTGACCACCTACACCTACGACACGGGTGGCTTCATCCACACCGTGACCGACCCCAACGGGCACGCCACGGTCACCGGGCACGACGCCCGGGGCAACGCGGTCACCACCACGACGTGCCGTGACGCGGACTCGTGCTGGAGCGCGTACACCGAGTACTACCTCAACCCGGACGACGAACTCGACCCGCGCAATGACAAGCCGGTCACTGCACGGGACGCACGTTCCACCGGGCCGGACGACGACCGCTACAAGACGTCCCTGACCTACACAGCGCTCGGCCTGCCCAGCACCACCAGGCTCGCGGACGCCCGTACCGCGACCACCGCCTACACCGACGGCAGCGAAGCAGCTGTCGGCGGCGGGACCACCCCGGCCGGGCTGGTCGCCAAGGAGACGACTCCTGGCGGCGCGGTGACCACCTACCGGTACTTCGCCACGGGAAGCACCGCCGCGATCACCTCGCCCTCCGGACTGGTCACCGAGTTCACCTACGACGGCCTGGGCCGCAAGACTGCCGAGAAGCAGATATCCGACGCCGCTCCTGAGGGCGTGACCACCAGCTACGGCTACGACACCATGTCCCGAGTCGTCTCCGAGTCCGGCGTCGGCGTGAAGAACGAGATCACCGGAGTGACACACACTGCGAAGATCACCCGGTCGTACGACGCCGACGGCAACCTGCTCACGGAGTCGGCCGAGGACACCTCAGGCGGCGACGCCAAGCGCACCACGAGCTATCACTACGACAGCCACGGCCTGAACGACACGGTCACCGACGCGGAGGACCATGTCACTTCCCTCACCCACGACGCCATGGGACGGGCCGCCACGACGACCGACCCGACCGGCACCCGTCTCACCTACGCCTACACACCGCGCGGCCAGCACGCCGAAACCGTCCTGAAGGACTGGACCGGGTCACCTACCGGCGAAGTCCGCGACCTGGTCGTCACCTCCAACGCCTACGATCCCGCAGGCCGCCTGGCCTCCTCGACCGACGCGATGGGCGCCACCACCACGTTCAGCTACTTCGACGACGGTCTTACCGCGACGAGCACGGCACGGCAGGTGAAGCAGGCGGACGGCACCCGGCGCGATGTCCAGCTGGAGTCGAACACTTACGACGGTGCCGGAAACCTCACCCGCCAGGTCACCGGCGGCGGCAGCGTGACCATGACGCACACCGTGGACGCGACCGGGCGCACCACCCGCAGCGCCCTCGACCCGGACGGCCTGAACAGGATCACCGACCTCGCCTACGACGCGGACGACCGGCTGACCGAGGAGAGCCGGCCGGTCGACGGCTCGGGGAAGCGGCTGACCACCACCGCTGAGTACGACGCCGCGGGCAACGTCACCCGCCAGCAGATCACCGACGGCACGTCCACCCACATCACCACCAGCACCTATGACCAGCGAGGGTTGCCCACCTCCACCGTCGCCCCCAGGGGCAACGCGGAAGGAGCCGACCCCGACACATACCGCACCACTTACCGGTACGACGCGCTCGGGCGCCTGGTGGAAACTAAGGCACCGGCCACTTCAGTCGAGAACAAGGGCGGGACGGCTGCCACAGCCACGCCGACCACTCTGGGCGGATACAACACCTTCGGCGAAGCGACGGACAGCCGTGACGCACGGGGAGCCGTCACCCGCACCACTGTGGACGGCCTCGGACAGCCCACCGCTGTCACCCTCCCCGACTACACACCGCCCAGCGGCACCAAGATCAGCGCCGTAAGCAGCACCACGTACGACGCCCTCGGCAGACCCGCCACGACGACGGACCCGCTGGGCCGCACCAGCCGCTACACCTACGACCAGTTCGGAAGCCTGGTCCGGCAGACCGACCCCGTCGCGGGCACCGTTCCCACTGTTCTCGGACTGGAGAAGTCCGGCCTGCTGGACAGCACCTCCACCGACCTCGACGGAGCGGGCGTCTCGGAGTTCACCTGGACCCCGACCGGCCTGCAACTCTCAGCCACCGACCCGACAGGGGCCAGGACTCAGGCCACCTACGACGAGCTCGGTCGTCAGCTGACCGCGACGACTGTCGAGCAGTATCCGACCCTGCAGAACCTCACGACGCGGTACGTCTGGGACGACGCGGGCAACCAGACCGCATCCACCACCCCCGCAGGCCGCACCACCACCGCCACGTACAACCCGGCGGGGGAGACGACCACGGTGACCAACCCGGTCTACGGCGTCACCCGGCTCAGCTACGACCGGCTCGGCCGGCAGACCCAGATGACCGACCCGACCGACCGCAGGAGCACTACCACATACGACGCGCTCGGCAACGTCACAGCCGCAGCGGACTACGGCACAGGCCAGAGCGTGCTGCGTACCGCGAAGGCGGAGTACGACGCCGACGGCAACAGGACGGCCACCGTCTCCAGCACTCAGGCGCGCACCACGTACACCTACGACGCACTGGGGCACATCACCAAGCAGGTCGAACCCGTGACGGACGCCAAGTCCATCACGACGACCTTCGGCTACGACGCGGCGGGCAACCGCACGCGGCTGACTGACGGCCGGGACAACACCACGACGTACACCTTCACGCCCTGGAACCTGCCCGAGTCCACCATCGAACCCTCCACCACCGCCCACCCAGCCCTTACCGACCGCACCTGGACGACCGTCTACGACAAGGCGGGCCAGGACATCGCCGAGCTGCTGCCCGGCGGCGTGGAGCGCCGACGTACCTTCGACGGCCTCGGCCGCCTCGTTCGCGAGACCGGCACGGGCGCGGAGGCCGCCACCACCGACCGCACCCTCACCTATGACCTTGCGGGCCGCATCACCGCCGCCGGCACGGGCAACGACCTCGCACGGAACACGTACACCTACAACGACCGAGGACAACTGCTCACCGCCGACGGCCCTGGCGGAAAGGTCGGCTACGGCTACGACGCCGACGGCAACATGACCGAGCGGGTGGGCGTCGAATCCGAGTCGTACTACGGGTACGACGACGGCGGCCGGATCGACTGGGTCTGGGACTCCCTCAGCGACAGCGACATCTGGTACGACTTCGACACCGCAGGCAGGCCCCTGCTCGAGGAGTACGCGGTCAAGCCCGCAGGCTCCACGGAGTACGAAGCCACCGCCCGTCGCGACTACACCTACGACAGCCTCGGTCGCCTCGCGAGCGACAAGGTCGCCAACCTGGACAAGACAACGCAGAAGGCCGGCACCACCTACGGCTACGACCTCGACGACCGCCTCACCGAGAAGACGACGAGCGGAACCGCAGGCGCGGGGAAGAACACCTACGGCTACGACAAGGCCGGCCGGATGACGTCCTGGACCAGCGGCACGACCACCACCGCATACGGATGGGACGACGCCGGCAACCGCATCAAGGCAGGAGCAGCCACCGCTTCGTACGATGCCCGCAACCGTCTGACCGACGACGGCACCACCACGTACGGCTACACCGCACGCGGAACTCTTGCCGCGGCCACCAAGGGCGCCGGCGCATCCCGGGCTCTGACGTTCGACGCCTTCGAGCGCAAGGTCAGCGACGGTTCGGCGACGTTCACCTACGACTCGTTCGACCGCGTCGCCCAACAAGGCAACGCCACGTTCAGCTACGACGGCGGATCCAACAACCTACTCAGCGACGGCACCAGCGTCTACAGCCGCACCCCGGACGGCGCCCTGCTGGCCAGCCAGGCGGGCAATGCGGCCCCGCAGTGGTCCATCACCGACCAGCACACCGATCTGGTCGCCGGCCTCTCGGCCGACGGCACCCAGGTCATCAGCTCCACCGCCTACGACCCCTTCGGCCAGGAGACCGCCACAAACGGCACCACCCCCGCCCTGGGTTACCAGTCCGGCTGGACCGACCCCACATCCGGCGACGTCAACATGGCGGCCCGCTGGTACCAGCCCGGCACCGGAGGCTTCACCTCCCGCGACACCTGGCAGCTCGACCCCTCCCAGTCCGCACAACGCGCCAACCGCTACTCCTACGGCTTCGGATCACCCCAGAACGGCACCGACCCGACCGGGCACTTCTTCCCACTCGTAGCTCTCGGCGGACTCGCTGTCTGGGAAGCGCTGGGTTGGGGAACCGCCGGCGTAATCGCCGTAGGAGGCGGAGCAGTGGCCGCCGACCGGTACGTGCGTTCGCGTAGCGACACCATGAGTAACAGCTACGTCCAGACCAATGTCCTGTCGAACAGCTACGCACGGTCCACGGCCGCCGCGATCCGAGCCCAGGCCAGCAGGTTCAGCAGCTCGCACTCCACTGGATCATCGGCAGGGGGAGGGAGCGGCGCGGGATACACCCCCTACTACCCCCGCTGGAACACTGCCCCCACCTATCCGAACCTGGGCAGTGCTGCAGCCCAGTCAGTCCGCGCCGCAGTTCGCCCGCCCCGCCCGGTAATCGACCAGAACGTCAACAACGGCCCGAACCCCAAGCCGGCCCCGAATCGGCCGGCGCCCAAGCCCGACTGGGACCCCAAGAACGGCGGCTGGACGCCCGGCGATGGCTGGAAAATGATCGTCGGCGCACTAAACATGCTGAACCTGGCCGGCAACGACCAGTTCCAGCCGGAGCAAGCCCCGACCCCGTATCCGGCCGCAGGAGCTGACCCTGGTTCAGGTACCGATGACGACAAGCCCAAGGACTGCCGTCGAAATGGCAAGGGGTGGAAGGAACCCGGGCAGCGGGATGCCGCGAACGGGAACCGGGCGACGGCCATGAACGCCTGCCTCGACCTTACGCAGATCCAGGGCGGGACGAAGACCGAAAAGGACACCCGCCCGCCGGGCTACAACTGGGCTGGCCGGTATGCCGCCGTTCATGGTGAAAGTCCGAGTAGCGCTGTGAACAACTGCCATCTCCTCGGGAAGCAGCTGGGCGGCTCGGGGACGGACCTCGCTAACCTGGCTACGTGCACGCGACCTGCGAACACCCACGTCGACGGTCCTGGGAGGCTGCAGGACACCATGGTCAAGTATGAGGACAGAGTTGAGGCAGCTGTCAGCCGTGGGGAAGTCGTTCGGTACACCGTGGAGCCTGTGTATGCGGGACCTAGAACGGTTCCAGTTGCATTTCACATGAAGGCCGAGGGTGTTGCGCCAGGCAATCTTCCCGGGGAGAGGTTTGATGTTCTGGTGCCGAACTCTCTCAACACGCAAAAAAGCGGCTGGAAGAACTTCGGTATTGTCAACTACAAGGGGCTTCCTGTTCCGATCGGAGGAATGTCATGACGAATGGCGGAGTTATCGGGCTGACTGGTCACCAGGCCTTTCAGGGGCTGAGTGAACTCCTTTCCCTGAATCATGAGGCTGGCGACGAAGTTGACTGGTCCGAGATGCAGCGGTCCTGGGGGACAAACTTTCCGTCGGACTATAAGTGCTTCATGTCCGTTTATGGGGTCGGCTCGATCTCGGACGGTATGGATATTGCGCGTCCTGGCCCGCCACGGGGTGATGAGTCCGGCTCCATGGGGCAGGAGACGGCGAACGCGAGACTTGCTTGGGGTCTAAAGCGCACGCCGGAGCGGTCGGGCCTGGTGAAGCTCCCGCTCATTGCCTGGGCGGTGACAATCGGTGGAGACGTGGCCTGTTGGCTTACCTCTGGCGACGACCCTGAGGATTGGCCAGTGGTCGTCGTGCGGGGGGATTCAACCGTCAGTATTCAGCGATACGGAATGGCGGAATTCCTGAGACAAATTCTCGTTGGTGAACTTGACGAGTGCCCCTTCGATGACGCAACCCTATGGAGGGGCGGAGAGCAGAGATTTCTCCATCGCAGGGAGAGGGGGCGCCTTATCGCTGAAGGGTTTGATCCGTGGACCGGACTTCCTGATGAATATTCTGACATGAATCTGGAAGACTTCTCCTGAGGTGTAATTGACGGTTGCTCAGCTTTTCCTGACGTGCGGTCAGTCATGCAAAATCATCTTGCACGTGCGTTGCGCAAGGTGCTGAAAAGCAACAGTGATCAGTGAAGGGTCATGAAGGTAAGTATTCGCAGGTCAGATGGCATGTTGCGGTGTCGTGCCCTTTGCCGCCAAGAGGCACGACACCCTACCGATCAGATGTCCCGGAAGATCTCGATCTGCGCACCCACCGAGTTGAGCCGTTCCGCCAGTTCCTCGTAACCGCGGTTGATGACGTAGACGTTGCGGAGCACGGACGTGCCCTCGGCCGCCATCATCGCCAGCAGCACCACCACGGCGGGTCGCAGGGCCGGCGGGCACATCATCTCGGCGGCGCGCCAGCGGGTCGGGCCCTCGACCAGGACGCGGTGCGGGTCCAGTAGCTGGAGCCTGCCGCCGAGGCGGTTGAGGTCGGTGAGGTAGATCGCGCGGTTGTCGTAGACCCAGTCGTGGATCAGGGTCTGGCCGTGCGCGGCGGCCGCGATCGCCGCGAAGAACGGCACGTTGTCGATGTTCAGGCCGGGGAACGGCATCGGGTGGATCTTGTCGATGGGGGCCTCCAGCTTGGAGGGCCGGACCGTCAGGTCCACCAGCCGGGTGCGGCCGTTGTCGGCGGCGTACTCGGCCGTGCGGTCGCAGTCGACGCCCATCTCCTCCAGGACCGCGAGCTCGATCTCCAGGAACTCGATCGGCACCCGGCGGATCGTCAGCTCGGACTCCGTCACCACGGCGGCGGCCAGCAGGCTCATCGCCTCGACCGGGTCCTCGGAGGGGGAGTAGTCGACGTCCGCGTCGATCTCCGGCACGCCGTGCACGGTGAGGGTCGTCGTCCCGACGCCGTCGACGCGTACGCCGAGCGCCTCCAGGAAGAAGCACAGGTCCTGGACCATGTAGTTGGACGACGCGTTGCGGATGACCGTCGTGCCGTCGTGACGGGCGGCGGCCAGCAGGGCGTTCTCGGTCACCGTGTCGCCGCGCTCGGTCAGCACGATGGGGCGGTCCGGCCGGACCTCGTGGTCGACCTGCGCGTGGTAGAGCCCGTCGGTCGCGGCGATCTCCAGGCCGAAGCGGCGCAGCGCGATCATGTGCGGCTCGATCGTGCGCGTGCCGAGGTCGCAGCCTCCGGCGTACGGGAGGGTGAAGCGGTCGGTGCGGTGCAGCAGCGGGCCGAGGAACATGATGATCGAGCGGGTCCGGCGTGCGGCGTCCGCGTCGATGGCGTCCAGGTCGAGCTCGGCGGGTGGGAGGATCTCCAGGTCGACGCCCTCGTTGATCCAACGGGTGCGTACGCCGATGGAGTTGAGGACCTCCAGGAGCCGGAAGACCTCCTCGATGCGCGCCACCCGGCGCAGCACGGTGCGGCCCTTGTTGAGCAGGGAACCGCAGAGCAGCGCGACGCAGGCGTTCTTGCTGGTCTTGACGTCGATGGAGCCGGAGAGCCGGCGTCCACCGACCACACGCAGGTGCATGGGTCCGGCGTAGCCGAGCGACACGATCTCGCTGTCGAGCGCCTCGCCGATGCGGGCGATCATCTCAAGGCTGATGTTCTGGTTGCCGCGCTCGATGCGGTTGACGGCGCTCTGGCTCGTGGCGAGCGCCTCGGCAAGCTGACTCTGTGTCCAGCCGCGATGCTGACGAGCGTCACGGATGAGCTTGCCGATGCGTACGAGGTAGTCGTCTTCCATGGCTGCACGCTATCTCAGATATGAGATGAGGATCGCGCCAGGGGGTGCGTTCGGGTGACGGTGACGTGCCGGGCCGTGAACAGACGCCTGTCTGCAGGTTCAGGCGTGTCCGGCGGCCCGGCGCGCGGAGCCGGGCCGAACGGGTGACTCAGCTGTGACGGGTGCGCTTGGTCGTCTTCCGCCAGCCGAACGGGCCCGGCAGGTTCATGGACGTGGTGCGCCGCCCGGTGCTGCTGTGCGTGCGCTTCGGGCCGTTCCGGCCCGCCGGTCGTGACGGACCACGAGCGACGGTTGATGTTCAGTCGGACGCCCGGAAGGATCTGGAAGCTCTTGCGGAACGTGAGCGGCATCTGCGCCTCCTCTGTCGAGAACCTACGGGTATCCCGAAGCCGTCGGGTCATGCGCGCGGAACCGTGCGGACATCTCCGTCCGTACGCCCGGCGATTGCCGCGTGCGGCCGGGGCCGTACCTCGTGCATCCCCCGCCGCGTGAGCCCCGCTGACCTCGTGTCCCACAGGCCCTGCGCCCCGTTGTCTCCGCGTCTCCGCGTCTCCGCGTCTCCGCGTCTCCGCGTCTCCGCGTCTCCGCGTCTCCGCGTCTCCGCGTCTCCGCGTCTCCGCGTCTCCGCGGCCCACGTGTCGCGCGACCCGTGGGACGCATCCCGCATCCCGCATCCCGTATCCCGTCGGGCCCGCCCTCCCCCTGCGCCCCGCGGCTCGCCGTTCCTGAGGCGTGGTCGTCGCCTCGCCTCGGGAACGGCGGGGTCGCCGTCCCGTCCGTACTACCGCGAGGTGGCCGCCCCGATGCGCTGCCGCTGCCGTTCCCCTGCGTCGGCAGGGCTCGGCCCCCGCAGGGCGTTGGCCAGGGGTGCGGCCACCTCCCAGCCCGTCGCCTCGTACAGGGCGCGTCCCTCCGCCGTCGACGCCAGCAGGCCCACCGTGGCGCCCCGTTCGGCGGCCGCCCGGCCGAGGGCGACCACGATGACCCGGCCGAGTCCGCGGCGCCGGTGGGCGGGGTGGGTCTCCACCCTGTCGATGACGGCGGTGCCGCCGTCGACGGAGGTCTGCCCGCGCGCTGCGGTGGTGCCGTCGGCCGTCTGTACCCGCGCATGGACGACGCCGCCGTGGTTCCAGGTGCGGAGCCGGTAGCCGGCGGGGAGCGGGGCCGGGGTGCGGAAGGAGCCGGCGGTCAGGGCGGTGGACATCAGGGAGCCTGGTGCGGCGGGAAGCGACCAGCCCGGCGCGATCCAGGCGGCGAGCGAGTCCGCCGGGACGAAGGCCTTGAGCCAGACCCCGGGGCCGGCTGCGCCGCTGGTCAGCTCCCGCACGGTCGCCTCGTCGGCGGTCGGCAGGACGTGGCTCATGACGTTCCCGGGGGTTCCGATCGTCACGGTGAAGCCCCAGGGCCGGGGTCGTGGTTCGCCGGCGCCGCGCGAACGGGCCCAGCCGTGGACCCATGCCCGCACGGCATCGGGGGTATCGGTGAAGTGCACGCGCTCTCCGGGCAGGGTGGTCGTGGTCGGTGTGGGTGTGCGGAGTTCGGTGGGCTGCTGTCGCGCCGGGCGTCCGCGGGCGCCGTGCGCGACGACGCGCGTCACGCACGGGCGCTCGGGTCCGGTCGCACCGCCGGGGCCGGGGCCCCGGCGGACCGGTCCGGAGGCGTCCGGTTTCCGGCCGCGGCCGTGCGTCATCGCGGAGTGGCGCCGGACACGGACGCCCGGGCATGACCGCGCGGCGGCGATGTACTAGAGTTATCTCGACATCGAGATATCTGCCGAGGCGCACCGCAGCCGCCGTTCAGTAAGGGTTACCTAACTAATCCTTACCTTAGCGGATGGTGGGGGCCGCAGGCGGCGCCGGCCGCACATGAGGCGCGGCGCGGTTGAACGCGCACATTGAAGAAGGAGACTGTCGTGTCGGCGAACAGCTTCGACGCCCGCAGCACGCTGCGCGTGGGTGACGAGTCGTACGAGATCTTCAAGCTGGACAAGGTCGAGGGCTCCGCGCGCCTGCCTTACAGCCTGAAGGTGCTGCTGGAGAACCTGCTCCGCACCGAGGACGGCGCGAACATCACCGCCGACCACATCCGGGCCCTCGGCGGATGGGACTCGCAGGCCCAGCCCAGCCAGGAGATCCAGTTCACGCCGGCCCGCGTGATCATGCAGGACTTCACGGGTGTCCCGTGCGTCGTGGACCTCGCCACCATGCGTGAGGCCGTCAAGGAGCTCGGCGGCGACCCGGCGAAGATCAACCCGCTGGCCCCGGCCGAGCTGGTCATCGACCACTCCGTCATCGCCGACAAGTTCGGCACCAAGGACGCCTTCGGCCAGAACGTCGAGCTGGAGTACGGCCGGAACAAGGAGCGCTACCAGTTCCTGCGCTGGGGCCAGACCGCCTTCGACGAGTTCAAGGTCGTCCCCCCGGGCACCGGCATCGTCCACCAGGTCAACATCGAGCACCTGGCCCGCACGGTCATGGTCCGCGGCGGCCAGGCGTACCCCGACACCCTCGTCGGCACCGACTCGCACACCACGATGGTCAACGGCCTCGGCGTGCTGGGCTGGGGCGTCGGCGGCATCGAGGCCGAGGCCGCGATGCTCGGCCAGCCGGTCTCCATGCTCATCCCGCGCGTCGTCGGCTTCAAGCTGACCGGCGAGCTCCCGGCCGGCACCACCGCCACCGACCTCGTGCTGACCATCACCGAGATGCTCCGCAAGCACGGCGTCGTCGGCAAGTTCGTCGAGTTCTACGGTGAGGGCGTCGCCGCCACATCCCTCGCGAACCGCGCCACCATCGGCAACATGTCCCCGGAGTTCGGCTCCACCGCCGCGATCTTCCCGATCGACGACGAGACGCTGAACTACCTGCGCCTCACCGGCCGCGACGCGCAGCAGGTCGCGCTCGTCGAGGCGTACGCCAAGGAGCAGGGCCTCTGGCTCGACCCGGCCGCCGAGCCGGACTTCTCCGAGAAGCTGGAGCTCGACCTCTCCACGGTCGTCCCCTCCATCGCCGGCCCGAAGCGCCCCCAGGACCGCATCGTCCTCGCGAACGCCAAGGCGCAGTTCGCCCAGGACGTGCGCAACTACGTCGCGGACGACGAGGAGGCGGGCAAGGAGTCCTTCCCGGCCTCCGACGCCCCGGCCACCTCCGACGGCGTCCCGTCGAACCCGGTCACCGTCACCGCCGCCGACGGCACGACGTACGAGCTGGACCACGGCGCCGTCACCGTCGCCGCGATCACCTCCTGCACCAACACCTCGAACCCGTACGTCATGGTCGCCGCGGCGCTCGTGGCGAAGAAGGCGGTCGAGAAGGGCCTGACCCGCAAGCCGTGGGTCAAGACCACCCTCGCCCCGGGCTCGAAGGTCGTCACCGACTACTTCGACAAGGCGGGCCTGACGCCGTACCTCGACAAGGTCGGCTTCAACCTCGTCGGCTACGGCTGCACCACCTGCATCGGCAACTCCGGCCCGCTGCCGGACGAGGTCTCCAAGGCCGTCAACGACCACGACCTGGCCGTCACCTCGGTGCTCTCCGGCAACCGCAACTTCGAGGGCCGGATCAACCCCGACGTCAAGATGAACTACCTGGCGTCCCCGCCGCTGGTCGTCGCGTACGCCCTGGCCGGCTCCATGAAGGTCGACATCACCAAGGACGCCCTCGGCGTCGACCAGGACGGCAAGCCGGTCTTCCTCGAGGACATCTGGCCCTCCGAGGCCGAGGTCAACGACGTCGTGGCGAACGCCATCGGCGAGGACATGTTCAACAAGTCCTACCAGGACGTCTTCGCGGGCGACGCCCAGTGGCAGGCGCTGCCGATCCCGACCGGCAACACCTTCGAGTGGGACTCCGAGTCCACCTACGTGCGCAAGCCCCCGTACTTCGAGGGCATGACGATGGAGACGACCCCGGTCGAGGACATCACCGGCGCCCGTGTGCTCGCCAAGCTCGGCGACTCGGTCACCACCGACCACATCTCCCCGGCCGGTGCGATCAAGGCCGACACCCCGGCCGGCTCGTACCTCACGGAGCACGGCATCGAGCGCCGCGACTTCAACTCCTACGGCTCGCGCCGTGGTAACCACGAGGTCATGATCCGCGGTACGTTCGCCAACATCCGTCTGCGCAACCAGATCGCGCCGGGCACCGAGGGCGGCTACACCCGCGACTTCACCCAGGGCGGCGGCCCGGTGTCGTTCATCTACGACGCCTCGCAGAACTACCAGGCCGCGGGCACCCCGCTCGTCATCCTGGCGGGCAAGGAGTACGGCTCCGGCTCGTCCCGCGACTGGGCGGCCAAGGGCACCGCGCTCCTGGGCGTCAAGGCCGTCATCGCCGAGTCCTACGAGCGCATCCACCGCTCGAACCTCATCGGCATGGGCGTCCTCCCGCTCCAGTTCCCGGAGGGGCAGACCGCCGAGTCCCTCGGCCTGACCGGCGAGGAGACCTTCTCCTTCACCGGCGTGACCGGGCTGAACGACGGCACCACGCCGCGCACCGTCAAGGTCACCACCGACACCGGTGTGGAGTTCGACGGCGTCGTCCGCATCGACACCCCCGGTGAGGCGGACTACTACCGCAACGGCGGCATCCTGCAGTACGTCCTGCGCAGCCTGATCCGCAACTGAGCGCTCGGGCAGTGAGCGAAGGGCCGCACCCCCCGGGGGGTGCGGCCCTTCCGCCTGATCCACCAGGGACGACGGGACACCCCTTAGGCTCGAAGGTCCGATGAAGAACACCCTCACTTCGCAGGCGTCCAAGGCCGGACACGACTCCGTGCGCCGTCACAACCTGAGCCTGGTCCTGCGGACCGTCCGTGACGAGGGCGAGGTCACCCGCGCCCGGGTGGCGGGGCTCGTGGGGCTGACCAGGGCCGCCGTGTCCTCGCTCGTCGAGGAACTGCTCGCACTGGACTGCCTCGGCGAGTCCGGCAAGACCTCCAGCGGCTCGGCCGGACGGCCCGGCACCGTCCTGAAACTCTCCCGCACGGGGCCGGCCGGCCTCGGCGTGGAGATCAACATCGACTACGTCTCCGTGTGCGCCGTCGACCTGACCGGGACCGACCGCGTCCGGGTCACCGAGCACACCGACCACCGGAACGTCCCGCCCGCCGAGGTCCTGGCCCACGCCGCCCGGCTCACCGACCGGGTCATCGCCTCCACCCGGGAACAGGGACTGCGGGTCGTCGGCGTCGAACTGGCCCTGCCCGGCCTGGTCTCCGGCGGCGTCGTCCGCCAGGCGCCCAACCTCGGCTGGAGCAGGGTCGCGGCCGAGGGCATCTTCGGCCAGGCGCTCAGCACGCTCCGCCCGGCCGGGCGGGCGCTCGCCGTGGGCTCCGACAACGAGGCCAACCTCGCGGCCCTCGCCGAGTTCTGGTTCGGCGGACTCGGCGGCGTACGCACCTTCCTCTATCTCACCGGTGAGATCGGCGTGGGCGGCGCGCTCGTGGTGAACGGCGAGATGCTGCGCGGCGCCCACGGGTTCGCCGGCGAGATCGGCCACGTCGTCGTCGACCCGCAGGGCCCCCTCTGCCGGTGCGGAGCCCGCGGCTGCCTGGAGCAGTACGCGGGCCGGGCGGCCCTGCTGCGAGCGGCCGGCATCGCCCCGGACACCGGCGTGCGCGGTGTCGCCGAGCTGCAGCAGCGGGCCGCGGCCGGTGAGGACCGGGCCGTCACCGCGCTGCGCGAGGCGGGGGACCGGCTGGGCGTGGTCCTGGCCGGCGCGGTCAACCTCTTCGACCCGGAGGCGGTCGTGCTGGGCGGCATCTACCGCGACCTGATGCCCTGGCTGGAGGGCCCGGCGGACGCCCAGCTGACCGCCCGGGTGGTCTCCGGCCGCTGGCACGAGAACGGCAGCCGGCTGCGGGCCTCGTCGCTGTCCGGCGACGCGGCGCGGGGCGCGGCGGCCCGCGTGGTGCACGAGGTGCTGGACAACCCGGCGGCGTACGCGGTGCGTTGAGAGCCGCCGGCTCCTGTCTGCGCGACACCGTGCTGGGCCCGATGGCCGCTCCGCGTGCGGGTGCTCCGCCCCGCGGCGTCCGCCGCCCGGAGTCCGTCGCACCGGCCGAGGCCCGCGCGCTGCGGGCGACCCTCTGCGGACACGACCGGCAGGACGCCGGGAGGGCCGTCCTGGCCTGCGTCGAGCTCTGCCGGCAGTGGCGGGACGGCACCGAAGCGGTGCTCGAACGACGGGAGCGGGCCGAGGAACTCGCCGTGGGGTGTCTCCACGACGTCGTCGCCGGGACCGTCGCCCCGCGCCGAGCCCGGAAACGCGGGACGGGGGCGTACGCGCCGCGGTGCACGCGCAGGCCCCCGCCACCGGGGAACCGGTCAGTCCCGGTGCGCCGCGATCAGCTGCTGATACCAGCGGTAGCTGTCCTTCGGGGTGCGCTCCAGGGTGTCGTAGTCGACCCGGATGATCCCGAACCGCTTCGCATAGCCCAGGGCCCACTCGAAGTTGTCCAGCAGCGACCACACGTAGTACCCGCGTACGTCGACACCGGCGTCCATGGCGGCCCGGAGCGCCGTCAGGTGGGTGCGCAGGTACTCCACCCGGTCCGCGTCGTGGATCGAGCCGTCCGCCTCGACACGGTCGGACTCCGCCGAGCCGTTCTCCGTGATGTGCACGGGCGGCAGGGCGTCCCCGTACGTCTGCTTCAGCGTGGTCAGCAGGTCGGTGAAGGTCTCCGGGACGACCGGCCAGCCCATGGCCGTCCTGCGGACGTCCGGGTACCGGCCCTCCGCGTACCGGTTGTCCGTGGCCACCCGCAGCGCCGGGTCCGCCTCGCGGTGCGGGGCGGCGCCGACGACGATCGGGCGGTAGTAGTTGACGCCCAGGAAGTCCATCGGCCGGGAGATCAGCTCCAGGTCGCCCTCGCGGCGGAAGTCCTGGCCGGTGATCAGCTCGCCCCAGGTCTCCTCCTCGGTGGCCGGGTAGCGGCCCGCGAGGAGCGGCTCGGTCCAGACCAGGTTGTGCTGGGTGTCCGCCCGGACGACGGCCGCGAGATCGGCGTCCGACTCGGTGGCCGGGACGTTGCGGTCCAGGTTGAGGGTGATGCCCGCCTCGCGGACCCCCGCCGCGCGCAGCGCGTCCATCGCGTGGCCGTGCCCGACCAGCAGGTGGTGCGCGGCGGCCAGCGCCCCGCGGCCCTCCTGCGCGCCCGGCGCGTGCCGGCCCACCGAGTAGCCGAGGAAGGCGCTGCACCACGGCTCGTTCAGGGTGATCCAGCGCGGCACCCGGTCGCCCAGGTGCTCGGCGACCTTCGCCGCGTACGCGCCGAAGCGCTCCGCCGTCTCCCGCACCCGCCAGCCGCCCTCGTCCTCCAGGGCCTGCGGAAGGTCCCAGTGGTACAGGGTGGCGGCCGGCTCGATGCCCGCCTCCAGGAGCGAGTCGACGAGCCGGGAGTAGAAGTCCAGCCCCTTGGGGTTGACCGCGCCGCTGCCCGTGGCCTGGATCCGCGACCAGGCGATCGAGAAGCGGTACGACTGCACGCCCAGGTCGCGCAGCAGCGCCACGTCCTGCGGGTAACGGTGGTAGTGGTCGCAGGCGACGTCGCCGGTGTCGCCGCCGTCCGTCCTGCCCGGCGTGTGGCTGTAGGTGTCCCAGATGGACGGGCCGCGGCCGTCCTCCTGCACGGCGCCCTCGATCTGGTACGAGGCGGTGGCCGCGCCGAAGACGAATCCGGGCGGGAAGACCGGGAAGTCACTCATGAGATGCCTTACTTGACCGAGCCACCGGTGATACCGGCGGCGATGTACTTCTGGGACAGGACGAGCAGGACCGCGGCGGGCACCGCGGACAGCACGGACGCGGCCATGACCGAACCCCAGTCGCCGACGTGCGCGCCGATGTACTGGTAGATCCCCAGGGTGATCGGCTTGACGTCGTCCGTGGTGTTCAGCGTGAGCGCGAACATGAAGTCGCTCCAGGCGTACAGGAACGAGAACAGCCCGGCGGTGATCAGCGAGTTCCGGCTCATCGGCAGGACGACCCGGACGAAGGTGCGGATCCGGCCCGCACCGTCCACCTCGGCCGCCTCGATGACCTCACGCGGGATCGACACCATGAACGAGCGCATCAGCACGATCGCGAAGGGGATGCCCAGCGAGGCGTCCGCCAGCATCAGCCCGAAGTAGGAGTTGACCAGGCCGAGATCCACGTACGCGCTGTACAGGGCGTTCGCGATGACGATGCCCGGCACCATCTGGGTGATGAGCGTGCCGAAGACGATCGTCCGGCTGCCGCGCACCGAGAACTGCGCCAGCCCGTACGCTGCCGGCGCGGAGATCGCCAGGCAGATGGCCACGGCGCCGAGCGCCACGGCCAGCGAGGTCAGCAGGTTGGTGCCCTGCTCGGTGAGGGCGGACGTGAAGCCGGAGAGGTCCACGCCCGTCGGGACCGGACCGACGTCGACCAGGCCGGCGTCGGGCTGCAGCGCGGTGTTGACCATCCAGTACAGCGGGAACAGCATCACCGCGAGGACGACGACGCCGAAGACCGTCGCCCCCCAGCTGCGTCCGGTCCGGCGGACGGTGGCGGGAGCCGGGGCGGCGGGGGTCTGGGTGGTGGTCGCCATGCCGGTCACTTCCCCTCGTTGCGGTTGACCCGCAGGTAGAACACCGCGAAGACGGCGGAGATCAGGATCAGGATGTTGCCGACCACGGCACCGGCCCCGAAGTCCATCTGGACGAAGGAGTTCTGGTAGGTGAGCGTGCCGAGCGTCTGGGTGGAGTCCGCAGGCCCGCCGTCGGTGAGGGCGAGCACCAGGTCGAGGATCTTGACCGTCGACATGAAGCCCAGCACCAGCACCACGGTGATCACGGGCTTGAGCACCGGCAGGGTGACCGAGCGGAAGGTGCGCCAGGCGGAGGCGCCGTCGAGCGCGGCGGCCTCGTGCAGTTCCTTGGGGACCTCCTGGAGGCCGCCGTAGAGGATCACCATGTTGAACGGGATGCCGATCCAGATGTTGACCAGGATCACCGAGATCAGCGCCATGCTCGTGCTCGTCAGCCAGGGTGTGCCGGCGGGGAGGCCGACGGTGCCCAGGAAGGAGTTGAGGACCCCGGTGTCCTGGTCGAAGATGCGCCGCCACACGATGCCGGAGACGACCATCGGGACCAGCCACGGCAGCAGGATCAGCGAGCGCAGGATCCCGTTCAGCGGGAAGCGCCGGGTGAAGAAGACGGCGAGGGCCAGGCCGATGCAGAACTGCCCGGCGAGCGATCCGACGGTGAACAGGACCGTCTGCCACAGGGCCTTGCCGAACAGCCCGTCGTCGAAGACGGTGCGCCAGTTGTCCGTGCCGTTGAACGGCGCCTCACCGGTGAAGAAGGTGGACGGCGAGTAGTCCTGGAAGCTCATCACGAGGTTGCGGACGAGCGGGTAGCCGAAGAACAGTGCCATGAAGAGCACGGCCGGGGCGATGAACCCCCACTGGGCGAGCGACCTGCGGCGCCTGGCGCTGCGCGGGTCCACGGGCTTCCTGGCCGAACCGGCCGCAGGGGCCTGCGGACCGGCCGGCCGCGCCGCGGCCGAGGCTGTGGTGGATGACATGGTTCGTTACCTCAGTTCCCGCTCGTGGCCTGCTGCTGGGCACGCTTCAGGGCGGCCTCGCTGGACGCGCCGGTGAGCGCGGACTGGAAGGCGCTCTGCAGGGCCAGCGACACGGACGACCACCGCGCGCCGACCTTCGCGGTGCGGGAACGGGCCGTCGAGACCTGTCCGGCGAGGGCCGCAAGCTCCGGGGCCTTCGTGCGCCAGACGGCGGCTGCCTTCGTGTTTGCGGGGACCATCCAGCTGTTCAGCGCGTAGGTGATCTGCTCCTGCTCGCCCGCCATACAGCCGATGATCTTCGCGGCGGTCCTCTCGCGCTCGCCGTCCCCGGTGTTGGGCACGGTCAGCACCCCGCCGCCCAGCGGGCCGACCGAGTCGTCGCCCGCCTCGGGCACCGGTATCCCGGCGATACCCCAGTCGAGCCCCTCCCTGGCGTTCAGGGTCTCCACCTGCCACGGGCCGTTGATCATCATGGCCGCGTTGCCCGCCATGAACTGGTCGTTCACGTCGGCCTGGGTCCAGTTGACCGTGGACTTGGACAGCGAACCGTCCTTCAGGAGTGCCTTCCAGTAGTCCAGGGCCCCGGCGACCTCGGGGGTGTCGAGCTTCGACTCGTCACCGCCGTTGGACCACATGAACGGGGTGAACTGGAAGACGCCGTCCTCCGCGCCGCCCGCGCTCAGCGCCAGCCCGTACCGCTTGCCCTGGGTGAGCTTCGCGGCCGTCGACCGCATCTCGGCCCAGGTCGTGGGCACCTCCAGACCGGCCCGGTCGAGGGTGTCCTTGTTGTAGAACAGCGCGAGGGTGTTCACCGTGCGCGCCGCGCCGTAGTACGTCCCGTCGAACGAGCCGAAGTCGACGATCCCCTCCGGTATGTCCGTCGTGGTCAGCCCCAGGTCCTTCAGCGGGATCAGCCCGCCCGCCTCGGCGAAGGTCGGCATCTCGGACGCGTCCAGCTGGAGGACGTCCGGCAGCGACTTGGAGGACGCCATCCGCAGCGCCTTCGTCATCAGCTGCGAGGCCGGCACGCTCTGCTGCTCGATGGTGATCCCGAGCTGCTTGCCGCAGCGTTCGAGGGTGTCACCGTCCCAGCGGTGGTACGACTCGTCGGTCGAGGAGTTCATGACGGTGTAGACGTCGTCGTCCCGCTGCTGACCGCACCCCGACAGAACGGTGCCGGCGACGAGAGCGGAGACGACGGTGAGGGGGACGACGATCCGCCTGGTGCGGCGGCTGCGACGTCGGATCCGCCCGTCCGGGGAAGGTTCTGTCACGGTGGTGCCCTTGCGGTAAGAGGGGGGCCGGCGCCCATGGGAACGCTCCCACGGGGTGGTAGTCAAGCCCCTGTGCGGATCCGGCTGAATCACGGCAGGGCGGAACGGGGTGCCCGGTGGTGGTGGTCCGGGCACCTGTTCCGGGGGGTGGGTCAGCGGACGTTGAGGAGGTGTTCCATGGCGAGTTGGTCGAGGGCTTCGAAGGCCATGGAGCGTTCGGCGGCGGTGGTGGTGTCGAAGTCCTCGTAGGCGGTGCGGTCGGCGAGGAGGGCCTTGAGGCCGTCCTCGGCGGTGGGCCGGGCGAGTTCGTGGAGGCGGGAGGCGGTCAGGGCCTGCTGGACGGCGGGGTCGGCGCGGAAGGCGGCGGCGCGTTCCTTGAGGATGAGGTAGTTGCGCATGCAGTTCTTCGCGGACTCCCAGACCCCGTCGATACCGTCGGTGCGGACCGGTTTGAAGTCGAAGTGCAGGGAGCCGTCGTAGCCGGCGGTCTCCAGGAGGTCGACGAGCCAGAACGCCTGGCGCAGGTCCCCGGCACCGAAGCGGAAGTCCTGGTCGTACTTGATGCCGGACTGGCCGTTGAGGTCGAGGTGGAAGAGCTTGCCGGCCCACAGGGCCTGGGCGATGCCGTGGGGGAAGTTCAGCCCGGCCATCTGCTCGTGGCCGGTCTCGGGGTTCACCCCGACCAGCTCGGGGCGCTCCAGACGCTCGATGAAGGCCAGGGCATGGCCGATGGTCGGCAGGAGGATGTCGCCGCGGGGCTCGTTGGGCTTGGGCTCGATCGCGAACCGCAGGTCGTAGCCCTGCCCGGTCACGTAGTCGCCCAGCAGGTCGAAGGCCTCCTTCATCCGGTCCAGGGCCAGACGCACGTCCTTGGCCCCACCGGACTCCGCACCCTCACGACCGCCCCAGGCCACATAGACCTGCGCGCCCAGCTCGGCCGCCAGATCGATGTTGCGGACCACCTTGCGCAACGCGAAACGCCGCACGTCCCGGTCGTTGGAGGTGAACCCCCCGTCCTTGAACACCGGATGGCTGAACAGATTCGTCGTCGCCATCGGGACCTTCATCCCGGTGCGCTCCAACGCCTCCCGGAACCGGCCGACCAGCCGCGCCCGCTCCGCCTCGTCCGCCCCGAACGGGATCAGGTCGTCGTCATGGAACGTCACCCCGTGCGCACCCAGCTCCGCGAGCCGCTCCACCGACTCCACCGGATCCAGCACCGGACGCGTCGCGTCACCGAACGGGTCATTGCCACGCCAGCCCACCGTCCACAGGCCGAAGGTGAACCTGTCCGCAGAAGTGGGAGTGAAGCGGTCCGACATTGCACAGCCTCTTGTCGACGTCAGGCCCGGACGGCAGCTCTGCCGGGCAGGTCAATTTGTTTGCTTGCAGTACTAATACGTCATCGGAGGGGGAGTTTCCAGACCGTTTCCGTCACGTGTCGATCACGTGGTGCAAACATGGCAGATCCAGGGTGTGCGCCGATGGGGCGCCCTCTCGGGCAATCCGGCAGGTCCCGCCCCGTTCCGGCCTTCTCGGTCACATTTGTTTTGTGTACGATCAAAATCGAGAGGACCCGCAGCCGCGCTCGCCGCAGGCGCCCCGACGTCCCGCCCCGCACCTCCTGACCGGCTAAGGACCAGACCCATGAAGTTCACCGACGGCTTCTGGCAGATGCGCAGTGGTGTGCACGCCTCGTACGCCACCGAAGTCCGCGATCTCCGCCTCGACGACGACCGCCTCGCCGCCTACGCCTCCGTCAAGCGCGTCGAGCGCCGCGGCGACACCCTGAACGCCCCGCTGATCACCGTGGAGGCGTACGCCCCGGCCGAGGGCGTCATCGCCGTACGGCTCACCCACCACGCCGGACGGCGCCGCAGGGGCCCCGACTTCGCACTGCCGGGCGCCGCACCGCGGTCCGCCGCGACGACCCGCACCGAGGGGACGGCCGCCGAACTGACCAGCGGCCCGCTCACCCTGCGGCTCCCCACCGAGGGCACCTTCGGCCTGGAGTTCCTCGACGGGGACGGCCGCGTCCTGACGTCCGCCGGGCGCAAGGGCAGCGCGTTCGTCACCGTCGACGGCGGCGGCCACCACATGGTCGCCCAACTCGCCCTCGGGGTGGGGGAGACGGTCCACGGCCTCGGCGAGCGCTTCACGCCGTACGTGAAGAACGGCCAGACCGTCGACATGTGGCAGGCGGACGGCGGCACCAGCAGCGAGCAGGCGTACAAGAACATCCCGTTCTACCTGTCCTCGCGGGGCTACGGAGTCTTCGTCAACCACCCCGGCAAGGTCTCCTTCGAGGTGGGCTCCGAGGCCGTCGGCCAGGTCCAGTTCAGCGTCGAGGACCAGACCCTGGAGTACTTCGTCGTCGCCGGCCCCACCCCGAAGGACGTCCTGTCCCGGTACGCCGCCCTGACCGGTCTCCCCGCGCTGCCGCCGGCCTGGTCCTTCGGCCTCTGGCTGACGACCTCCTTCACCACCTCGTACGACGAGGCCACCGTCACCTCCTTCGTCGACGGCATGGCCGAGCGCGGGATCCCGCTGAGCGTCTTCCACTTCGACTGCTTCTGGATGCGGGAGTACCAGTGGTGCGACTTCGAGTGGGACCCGGCGGTGTTCCCCGACCCGGAGGGCATGATCGCCCGGCTCAAGGACAAGGGGCTGAAGATCTGCGTCTGGATCAACCCGTACATCGGGCAGAAGAGCGCCCTGTACGAGGAGGGCGTCGAGAAGGGCTACTTCGTCCGGACACCCGACGGCGACGTCTGGCAGTGGGACAAGTGGCAGGCCGGCATGGCGCTGGTCGACTTCACCGACCCCGAGGCCACCGCGTGGTTCCAGGCCAAGCTGAAGGTCCTCCTCGACCAGGGCGTCGACGGCTTCAAGACGGACTTCGGCGAGCGCATCCCCACGGACGTCGTCTGGCACGACGGCTCCGACCCGGAGCGGATGCACAACTACTACACGCACCTCTACAACAAGGCCGTCTTCGAGCTCCTGGAGACCGAACGCGGCCCCGGTGAGGCCGTCCTCTTCGCCCGGTCCGCCGCCGCCGGCGGCCAGCAGTACCCGGTCCACTGGGGCGGCGACTGCTGGTCCTCCTTCGAGGCCATGGCGGAGTCCCTGCGCGGCGGCCTCTCGCTGTCCCTGTCCGGCTTCGGCTTCTGGAGCCACGACATCGGCGGCTTCGAGGGCACCCCCGACCCGGCGGTCTTCAAGCGCTGGCTGGCCTTCGGCCTGCTCTCCTCGCACAGCCGGCTGCACGGCTCGTCGTCGTACCGCGTGCCGTGGGAGTTCGGCGGCGAGGCGGTCGACGTGGCACGGCAGTTCACCCGCCTGAAGCACCGTCTCATGCCCTATCTGTACGGCGCCGCCGTCGAGGCGCACCGCACGGGCGTCCCGACCATGCGCCCGCTGCTGCTGGAGTTCCCGGAGGACCCGACCGCCCGCACGGCCGACCGGCAGTACCTGCTGGGCCCGGACGTCCTGGTCGCCCCGGTCTTCACCGAGGACGGCGAGGTCGAGTACTACGTGCCCGAGGGCACCTGGACCCGCCTGCTGACGGGCGACACGGTCACCGGCCCGGCCTGGCGCCGCGAGACCCACGGCTTCGACAGCCTGCCCCTCCTGGTCCGCCAGGGCGCGGTCCTGGCGCTCGGCGCGGACGAGTCGCGCCCGGACGGCGAGTGGCTCGACGGCCTCGAACTCCGGGTGTTCGCCCCTGCCGGGACCGGCGACTTCACCCGCACGGTGACCGTCCCCGACCGCACCGGCGCGGTGGCGGCGACGTACGAGGTGGTCCGCGAGAACGGCGAGGTCCGCGTCACGGCGGACACCGACCGGCCGTACACCGTCACCGTCGTCGACAGCTCCGCCTGACGGCTCCGTACGACGGCTCCGCCGTGACGGCCCGCACCGGCCGCCACCTCCGCCGGATGCCACCCACCGGGCCCTCCGGCGGGGCCTGGACCTCCGGCGGGACCCGGCGAGACCGGCGGGAACCGGGAGCAGGAGGACCGGCGGGACCCGGGGGACCGGGAACAGGGGTGACCGGCGGGGCACGTCCGCCCGGATCGCCCGGCACCGGAGGGGACGCGAAACCGGGACCCGTGCCGCGCCCGTGCCGTGGCCCTGTGCCGCGCGCCCGTGCGTCCGTCCCGTGCCGGGCCCCGTGGACGGCGGCAGGGGCCGGTGCACTCGATCGGCCCCCACGCGCCGCCACCGGAACGGCCGCCGCAGGCAGGCCGCCCCGGCGGCGCGGGCTCACCGCAGGGGACGCGGACGGGCCGGAGGCGCACGCCCGGGGGACGGTGACCGCGACGGGCAAGCGCCGAGGCGTCCCGGGCGTCCCGCACGTCCAGCGCGCACCTTCCGCCCACGCGCACCCCACGTCCCACACGGCCTCCCGCCTCCTCGTCCGCGGGCCCGATCGGTTGCTCGCGGACGGGCATCGGCCCATGGTGGAGAGACCGAGGAGAGGGCGAGATGGGTGCGATGACGGGATCGGGAGCCACCCGGAACGACCGGGAGCCGTGGCCGGACGATCCCGCCGTGGAAGCGGCCAGGGCCACCGTGGACGCGCAGGGCACCGTCACCCGATGGAGCGAGGGCGCGCACCGGCTGCTCGGCTATCCGTCCGCCGAGGTCGTCGGCCGCCCCTCCCGCCGGCTCCTCGACGAAGCGCCCTCCGCCGACACGCTGCGGTCCCTGGCGCGGCGGCCCCGGTGGAACGGCACGGTGACGCTCGTGCACCGGGACGGCCACCGCCTCACCGTGCGGCTGCTGGCCTACCGCCGCGAGCCGGACAGCGCGGACGGCCCCGGCGGTGACTGGCTCCTGGTGTCCCCCCGGGCCCTCCCGCCCGCGTCCGGGGAGGACGACGCACTGCTGGCCGGGGCGTTCGCCCAGTCCCGGTCCGCGCTGGCGCTCTACGACACCGGCCTGCGGCTGCGGCGGGCGAACGCCGAGATGGAGCGCGTGCTCGGCCTCCCCGAGGAGGCGATGCAGGGACTGCGCGTGCCGGAGATCCTGGCCGCCCCGCAGTCCGCCAGGACCGAGAAGCACATGCGGCAGGCGCTGGAGACCGGTGAACCGCAGCAGGCACACCTGGCCCTGCGGGTGGCCGGCGACGAGACCGAGACCGTCTGGACGGTCTCGCTCGTCCCCCTGCGGGACGCCGGGGGAGGGGTGCGCGGGGTGCTGCTCTCCGCGTACGACATGACCGAGGCGCACCTGGCCAGGGAGCGTCTGGTCCTGCTCAACGAGGCCAGCCGCCGGATCGGCAGCACCCTGGACCTCGCCCGCACCGCACAGGAGCTCGCCGACGTCGCCGTCCCGCAGTTCGCGGACTTCGCCACCGTCGACCTCCTCCCCGCCATCGAGGGCGGCGAGGACCCGCCCGCCGGAGCGCCGAGCAGCCCCGTCCTGCTGCGCCGGGTCGCCTGCCGGTCCGTCCTGGAGGGCTGCCCCGAGGCCGTGGTCCCGCAGGGGGTGGTGGCCGGCTACCCGGACGGCTCACCCGTCGCCGAATGCCTGGCCACCGGCAGGCCGCTGATCCAGGACGTGACCGCCGACGGCATGGCCGTGTGGGAGCGGCAATCCCCGGAGCGGGCCGAACGGGTGCGGGCGTACGGCTTCCACTCGGTGCTGGTCGTGCCCATGCACGCCCGCGGCATCACCCTCGGCGTGGCCACCTTCTCCCGCCACCGGCGCCCGGACCCCTTCGCCAAGGACGACCTGCTCCTGGGCGAGGAGATCACGGCCAGGGCCGCCGTGTGCATCGACAACGCCCGCCGCTACGCCCACGAGCGCCGCACCTCCCTCACCCTGCAGAGCAGTCTCCTGCCGCAGGGGATGCCCCGGCAGGCCGCCGTCGAGGTGGCCTCCCGCTACCTGCCCGCCAGCCCCCGGGCCGGCGTCGGCGGTGACTGGTTCGACGTGATCCCGCTCTCCGGCGCCCGTGTCGCCCTCGTCGTCGGCGACGTCGTCGGGCACGGCATCCAGGCCTCGGCGGCGATGGGGCGGCTGCGCACCGTCGTCCGCACACTGGCCGACGTGGACCTGCCGCCCGACGAACTGCTGACCCACCTGGACGACCTCGTCATCCACCTGTCCACCGAGGCCGACAGCGCGGACGGCCCCTCCGGGGACTTCGGCGCCACCTGCCTGTACGCCGTGTACGACCCGGTCTCCCGGCGGTGCACAGTGGCCCGCGCCGGCCACCCCGCACCCCTCCTGGTGGCCCCGGACGGCACCGTGGACTTCCTCGACGTCCCCACGGGCCCGCTCCTGGGCCTCGGCGGCCTGCCGTTCGAAGCCACCGAGCTCGAACTGCCCGAAGGAAGCCTCCTCGCCCTGTACACCGACGGCCTCGTCGAGGCACGCGGCCGTGACATCGACGAGGGCATCGACACGCTGCGCCAGGTGCTGTCCCGCTCCGGCCCGTCCCTGGAGGAGACCTGCGACGCCGTGCTCCGGGAACTCCTCCCCGCACGCCCCGCCGACGACGTGGCCCTGCTGCTCGCCCGCACGCGCGCCCTGGACGCGTCCCACGTCGCCACCTGGGACGTGCCCTGCGACCCCGCCGCCGTCGCCGAGGCCCGGAAGAACGTCTGCGGTCAGCTTGCCGCCTGGGGGCTGAGCGACGCGGCGATGATCACCGAACTGGTCGTCAGCGAACTCGTCACCAACGCCATCCGCTACGGCGCCGCCCCCGTCCAGCTCCGGCTGATCCGCAACAACAACCTGATCTGTGAGGTCTCCGACGCCAGCAGCACCTCCCCCCACCTGCGCCGGGCCCGCACCTTCGACGAGGGCGGCCGCGGGCTGCTGCTGGTCGCCCAGCTCACCCAGGACTGGGGCACCCGCCACACGTACACCGGCAAGACGATCTGGGCCGAGCAGAGCCTCCCCGGTATCTGACGGGCGCCGGGTGCGGCCACGGCCCCGCGCCGGCCGCCGCCCCACCGCGAGCCGACCCGCGCGAGGCCGGGCGGAATGCGATCGTGGGCCGGCAGGTTGCCATCAGTGGCACACACGTACGAGCACGGCGCACAGAGCGGAAGCACCCATGGGCGAGTTGATCCTGATCCGGCACGGCGAGACGGAGTGGTCCCGGTCGGGGCAGCACACGAGCTACACCGACCTGCCCCTGACCGAGCTGGGCGAGCGGCAGGCCCGCGCCCTCGTGCCGCTCCTCGCCGAACGGGAGATCGGGCTGACCCTGGTCAGCCCCCTGCTCCGGGCCCGCCGCACCGCCGAACTCGCCGGCCTGAAGGCCCCCCGCGAGGCACCGGACCTGCGGGAGTGGGACTACGGGGCGTACGAGGGGATCACCACCGTCGACATCCGGCGCACCCGCCCGGACTGGAACCTCTGGACCGACGGTGTGGCCCCCGGACCCGAGGAGCACCCGGGGGAGAGCCCGCAGGAGGTGGGCGACCGGGCGGACCGCATCCTGGCGGAGGTCCGCGCGGCGGCGTCCCGTCTCGGGGACGCGGACATCGCGCTGGTGGCCCACTCGCACTTCCTGCGCGTGCTCACCGCCCGCTACCTGCGGCTGAGCCCGGCGAGCGGCGAACTGTTCCAACTGGCCACGGGCGCGGTCTCCCGCCTCGGCACCGAACACGGCAAGCCGGTGGTCTCCGCGCTGAACATGGCCCTGCCGGACAGGCTGTTCAACGCCATCGGCTGAGCCGGAGCGGCGCCGGCCCGCACGGGCCGGCCGCGCTCCTAGAGCGAGCCGGTCCTGAGGGCGTCGACGAAGTGCGTCCAGCCCGTGGCGGTGAAGGCGAGGGCCGGGCCGTCCGGGTCCTTGCTGTCGCGGACGGGGACGAGGCCTGGAAAGCCGTCGGCGACCTCCAGGCACTCTCCGCCGTCCCCGTTGCTGTAGGACGACTTGCGCCACAGGGGCGTGCTCCGGGGTGCGGTGTTCATCACGTCGCGAACTCCTTCGCCGCCGAGGCGATCCGGTCCAGGGACGCCTCCGGCGACAACGCGGCAGCCCTGGCCAGATCGTATGCGGAGCTGTACTGCTCCACCAGCAGCGGCTCCTCGTCGAGTTGGCCACTGTAGGAGCCCTCCGTGTACACGACGGAGGGTGATTCCGTGAACTGCATCAGCGTCGTCGACCCATGCATCAGGGGATTTGCCCCGGCGGAGAACGGCAGCACCTGCGTGATGAGGCGATGGCGTGACGATGTCTGTTCGGCGAGATGACTGAGTTGCTCGGCCATCACCGCGTTTCCGCCCACAGGCAGGAGCAGGGCGGCTTCGTGGATCACCATCCACAGCACCGGCGCATCGGCCGAGTCGAGGAGGCAGGCGCGCTCCATACGGGTCCGGACGTGCCCTTCGACGACCTCCGCGCTGGCGAAGGGATGGGCGGACCTGGTGAGCGCCCGTGCATAAGCCTCTGTCTGCAACAGACCCATGACGAGCATCGACGTGTAACTCCCGATGGACGAGGCCTGCCACTGAAGCTCCGCCGCGTCGGCGAAGTACCCCGCCACCTTCGACGTACGCGCCAGCCGGCACAGGCGTTGAAGGTGCTCGCCGCTCCCCAGCAGATCGTCCAGCGCGCGGGAGATGTCCACCTGCGGCCGGCGCTCGGCCGACTCGAACAGGCCGATGTACGTGCCCGAGCAGAAGGCCCGTTCGCCCAGCTCGTTCTGTGACAGTCCGGCCGCCTCGCGCAGCCGGCGCAGCTCGGCGCCGTAGAAGGCGCGGGGGTTCGCGTACGGGTCCAGGTCCTTCGGGAGCGGCATGGCCCGGACGCTACCGAGTACCCCCAGGCCGTATGCGGAGAGGCGCCCCACGTCACCCGGAAGAGGAGCAGAACCCTTTCTGTGCAAGGCGTTTACACGGAAGGGGGGCGGCGCTACTCTCCGCTCATGGGAGCGCTCCCAAGCTCGCATCGCATCCCGGCCCCACCCGGCGCCGCAGCGAAGGGACGTACATCGTGATCCATCTGTCAGGACACCGATTACTGGGCGTCACCCGCCCCCGAGCAGTCCTGCTCACCCTGCTCGCCCTGCTCACGACCATCCCCGCACTCGGACTCGTCCTCACCACCGGGGAGAGGGCCGAGGCGCACGGCACACCCATGAAGCCCGCCAGCCGCACGTTCCTGTGCTGGCAGGACGGGCTGACCGACACGGGGGAGATCAAGCCCGTGAATCCCGCCTGCCGGACCGCCGCGCAGGTGAGCGGGACCACTCCGTTCTACAACTGGTTCTCCGTGCTGCGTTCCGACGGAGCGGGCCGCACCCGCGGCTTCGTGCCCGACGGCGAGCTGTGCAGCGGCGGCAACACCAACTTCACCGGGTTCAACACGCCGAGTGCCGACTGGCCGCTGACGCACCTGACCGAGGGCGCCACGATCGACTTCTCGTACAACGCGTGGGCCGCGCACCCGGGTTGGTTCCACGTCTACATCACCAAGGACGGCTACGACCCCACGCAGGCGTTGACCTGGGACGACGTCGAGGAATCCCCCTTCCTCTCCGTCGACCACCCGCCGCTGAACGGCAGTCCGGGCACGGTGGAGGCGGACTACCGCTGGACCGGCGCACTGCCCGAGGACAAGGAGGGGCGCCACGTCATCTACATGGTGTGGCAGCGCTCGGACAGCCAGGAGACCTTCTACTCCTGCTCCGACGTGGTCTTCGACGGCGGTGACGGAGAGGTGACCGGGGTCAAGGACGGCGGCGGGACCACCCCGACCGAGCCCCCGCCCGGAGCCTGCACGGCCGGCCGTACCACCACCGGTACCTGGAAAGGCGGTTACCAGTCGGAGGTCAAGGTCACCAACTCCGGAACCGTGCCCATGCTCGGCTGGATGGTGGACTGGGCACAGCCCGCCGGACAGAGCGTCGCGAGCCTCTGGAGCGGGGCGATGACGGTGCAGGGCCAGGAGGTGATGGTCCACAACGCGGGCTGGAACGGCTCACTGGCCCCCGGTGCGTCCACGACCTTTGGCTACGTCTCGGAGGGCGGGGCCCCCGATCCGGCCCTCGCGCTCCGCTGCCGGGTCGGCTGACCGCACGGCACGAACGGCCGGTACCCCGCCCCGGGGTACCGGCCGGTTCCGTGCGGCGCCCGCGTCAGGCCGCCTTCTTCCCGAGCGACGTGAGGTGGGCGAAGACGACGACGTTGGCGGAGTAGCCGTCCTTCTTGTCGAAGCGCCCGCCGCAGGTCAGGAGTCTGAGCTCCGGACGCCCGGTGGCGCCGTACACCTTCTCGTCCGGGAACCTGTCCTTCGTGTAGGTCTTCACCTCGTCGACGGTGAAGACCGCGGTCCGCCGGTCGGCCCGGGTGACCTTCACGGTGTCACCCCGGCGCAGGGCGTTGAGATTGAGGAAGATGGCCGGTCCCGTCGCGGTGTCCCGGTGGCCGACGAGCAGGGAGGTCCCCGCCTCCCCCGGGGACGGACCCCCGTGGTACCAGCCCACCACCTTCGGCCTGCTGAGCGGGGGAGCGCCGAGCCGGCCCTTCCCGTCCAGGGTGAGCCCGGTGACCGGGGCCTCGATGTAGATCGCGGGGACGGCGACCTTCACCGGACGGGAGTGCACCAGCGGTGCGTGCGAGGCGGGCACCTTCTCCTGCGGCGTGTGAGGTGCCCTGCGGAACGGCGGCGCCCCGCCGCCCGCGGCATCGCTGCCGCGGGCGGCGGTGACCGGTGCGGCGCTCTCGGACGAGTCCGAACACGCCCACACGGCACCGGTCACCAGCGAGAAGGTCACGCTCAGGGTCATCGCGAGCCGGCATGCACGGCTCGGACCCCGCCGCCGTCGACCGCCCGTGCTAGGCCTCGTTGCGGGCACGGCGGCGTGCGGATCGACGGACCATGATCAGCCCCGCGATTCCGGCGGCACCGGCGACCAGGGCGGCCGGGGTGCCGATGCCCGCCTCCGACTCGCTCTGCGCGCTGACGCTCTCCATGTCCGGCACACCGCCGCCGCCCGCGGGAACCGCGCCGGACGGCCGGTCGTGGATCTCGCCGGCGCCCTTGCCGCTCCCGCCCGCCTGGGCGCCGGACTCGGACGTGCCCCGGCCCTCACCGCGACCGCCGCCCTGACCGCTCTCCCGCTCGGGCCGCGAGCAGTCGACCTCGAAGCTCTTCTGCTTCGGCACGGCCCCGACGGTCCAGCTCAGCGTGTAGGTGCCCTCCGGGAGCAGGTACTCCTGGCTGCGTGCCTTGCCCTCCACGAGCGGCAGGGTGTTCGTCAGCGTGTTTCCCGGTGGGCGCTCGGTGATCGTCCAGACCAGCTGGGGGAGCTCGCCGAAGTTGCTCGCCACGAGGACGAACTGGCAGACCTCCACGCCGTTGCGGTCACCGCGCGAGTGCCAGCTGACGGAACGGACGTCGATGTCACCGCTCTCGCCGACGGCGGACGCGGCCGGGGCCCCGGCCATCGTGACGGCGCCGGCGACGGCGAGGGCGGCCGTCACCCTGGTGGCCGTGCGGACGCCGGTGGAGTGGTGAGAAGAGGACATGCGCATGCTGAACTCCTTGAAGCTGGAATGATTGTCGTACTGATCACCTGATCGCCTAAGAGATGACATGGATCGTCGAAAAGGTCGGCCGGGACACCGTGAAAGCGCGTGAATATGCCCTGACTAGCCCACGCCGACCGCTGGTTCCGCAGGTCGGAGGCGTGCGGCGACGCGGGAGCCGGTGGCCCCGGGCATCCGGCGCCCGCGCCCCGGGGGAGTCGACGCAGGGTCAGGACCCCGGGCGGTGCGTTGCCGACGCCGGGTCAGGACCTCGGACGGTGAGCCACCGGCCTCGGGTCAGGGCCTCGGGCCGTACGCCGCCGCCGGTGCCGCCGCACGGCCGGCAGCCCCGCGACCGCCGGGGCGCCGAGGGCGACCGTGATCCCGGCCGCGGGGCGGAGGAGCGACCGGTGGGCCGCCGCGGGGGAGACCTCCGGCGGGACGGCGGCGGTGTCGTTCCCGGGGCGGTCGTACGGGTGGCACGCCGGGGCGGCGACCCGCGCCCCGGCGCCGGCGGCCGGTGCGAGGGCGACGGCGAGGAGGGCGGCCGGTGACCCGCGGGCGTGCGGGCATGCCGTGCAGCATGCACCGGGGGCGGCCACCCGCACACGCGGATGGCCGCCCCCGGCCGGTGACTCCGTTCAGACGGTCAGGAGATCAGCTCGATCTCCGCCAGCGTCGCCGCCTTGGTGCTGACCAGCCGGTACTTCGCGAACGCCTGGGGCGTCCCCACCGAGAACACCCGGGTCTGCTTGTCCCACGCGAACGTCTGGCCGGACCGCTTGTCGAGGTCCTTCCAGGAGGTCCCGTCCGCGGAGCCCTGGAGCACCCAGCCCTCGGGAGCCTTCGCCGCGGTCGCCGAGGTCAGCGTGTACTGCACCGCCTTGGTGCCCGCGGCGGCCGGCAGCTCCACCGACTCGACGGTGGCCGAGGTCGCGGAGGTGTCGTCGAACAGCGCGCCGTCGCCCTTGAGCACGTCGCCCCGGGGCGAGGGCACCTTGTCGTCCTGGGTCACGGAGACCGGGGCCGCGTCCTTGCCGGTGCCCCACTTCGAGGGCGTGGAGCCCATGTCGAACTCCAGCACACCGCCCTTGGCGAGCAGGTCGTGCGGCAGCGAGGTGGAGTTCCACTTCTTGCCGTTGACCTTCAGGCCCTGGACGTAGATGTTCGTCGCGCTGTTCTTCGGGGCCTTGACCACCAGGTCGCGGCCGTTCTCCAGGTGCACCGTGGTCTTCGTGAAGAGCGGCGAGCCGATCGCGTACTCACCGCTGCCCATGACCAGCGGGTAGAAGCCGAGCGAGGAGAAGAGGTACCAGGCCGACTGCTCGCCGTTGTCCTCGTCGCCGTGGTAGCCCTGCCCGATCTCGCTGCCGGTGTACAGCCGGCTCAGGACCTCGCGGATCTTCTCCTGTGCCTTCCAGGGCTGCGAGGCCGCGTTGTACATGTACGTGGCGTGGTGGGCGACCTGGTTGCTGTGCCCGTACTGGCCCATCCGCACGTCGCGCGCCTCCGTCATCTCGTGGATGACGCCGCCGTACGACCCGACGAACTCGGGCCCGGCGGTCTCCGGGGTGGAGAAGTACGTGTCCAGCTTCTTCGCCAGACCGTCACGACCGCCGTACAGGTTGGCCAGGCCCCGGCTGTCCTGCGGAGCGGTGAAGGCGTAGCCCCAGCCGTTGGTCTCCGTGTAGTCGTAGCCCCAGACGCGCGGGTCGTACTGGTCGGCGGGCAGCCGCCAGTCGCCGTTCGGCTTCCGGCCCTGGAAGAAGCCGGCCTTGTCGTCGAAGAGCTTGACGTAGTTCTGCGCCCGGTTGAGGAAGTACGCGGACTCCTCCTTGTACCGCTGCTTCTTCGTCTTCTTGTAGAGGGCCTGGCCCATCTGCGCGATGCCGTAGTCGTTGAGGTAGCCCTCCAGCGACCAGGAGAGGCCCTCGTGCGTCGAGGTGTCGGCGTATCCGGTGAACACCGAGGTGTCCATGCCCTTGCGGCCGACACCCGGGGACGGCGGGGTCACCGTGGCGTTCTTGACCGCGGCGTCGTAGGCCGCCTCAGCGTCGAAGTCGACGCCCTTGACGTACGCGTCGGCGAAGGCCACGTCGGAACTGGTGCCGGTCATCAGGTCGGAGTAGCCCGGGGAGGACCAACGGGAGATCCAGCCGCCGTCCTTGTACTGCTGCACGAAGCCGTCGACCATCTTCCCGGCCTGCTTCGGCGTGAGGAAGGAGTACGCCGGCCAGGTCGTCCGGTAGGTGTCCCAGAAGCCGTTGTTGACGTACACCTCACCCTTGACGATCTTGGCGCCGGTGTGGGTCGGGGTGTCCGTGCCGGTCTGCGGGGAGAAGGGGCTCGCGTAGGTGCTCACGCCGTCGACCTGCTCGAAGCCCGAGTTCGGGTAGAGGTAGAGCCGGTACAGGCTGGAGTAGAGCGTGGTCAGCTGGTCGGCGTTCGCCCCCTCGACGTCGACCTTGCCGAGGATCTTGTCCCAGGCCTTCTGCGCGTCCTTCTTCACCTTGGCGAAGGAGGACTTCGCCGGCAGCTCCATGGCGAGGTTCTTCTTCGCCTGGTCGACGCTGATCAGCGAGGTGGCCAGGCGCAGGCCCACCGTGCGGTCCTTGCCCGCGTCGAAGCGGAAGAACCCGGAGACGTCGTCCCCGCCCCCGCCCTTCAGCTTGCCGCTGTCGGTGACCGGCGCGTCGAAGGTGCCGTACACGAAGAGGCGGGTGGCCCCGGTGGAGCCGCCGCTCTTCACGTCGGAGTACCCGGTGAAGGAACCGGTCTTCGCGTCGAGGGTGAGGCCGCCGTCGTTGGAGACGTTGTCGAAGACGAGGCTCGCGTCGTCACCGGGGTAGGTGAACTGCATGCGCGCCGCGTGGTCGGTCGGCGTCATCTCGGCCTTGAGGCCGTTCTCGAACGTCACCCCGTAGTAGTGCGGGGTCGCCGTCTCGTTCTCGTGCCGGAAGGGCAGCGCCCGGGCCGTGCGGGAGGCGTCGGGCGTGCCGGAGGCCGCCGACGGCATCATCTGGAAGGTCTGGCGGTCCCCCATCCAGGGGCTCGGCTCGTGGCTGGCGCTGAACGCCTGGAGCGTGGGCAGGTTGTCCTCGTTGTTGCCGCGCGCGTAGTCGTACAGCCAGCTCGTGGAACCGGCGTTGGTCACCGGGGTCCAGAAGTTGAAGCCGTGCGGGACCGCGGTGGCGGGGAAGTTGTTGCCGCGCGAGAAGCCGCCGCTGGAGTTCGTGCCGCGCACCGTGGACGCGTAGTCCGAGAGGTGCGCCTTGCGCTTCTCCGGGGCCTTCGGCGCGATCGAGATGTCGTCGATCCAGCCCTGGAACTTCGACGGGCCCTTGGGGGAGTCGTACGCCACCAGGATGCGGTCGACGGTCTTGCCGGCCGCCACCGTCCCGATCCGGGACGCCACCTTGTTCCACTGGTTGACGTACAGGCGCTTGGCGTCGGCCTGGCCCTGCGGGGTGAGCAGCCCGCCGTGGCTGTCGGTCGCCTTCAGCTCGCTCAGGTAGGTGCCGTCGGTGAAGGCCAGGTCCACCGCCACGTGCGTCGCCGGGTAGCTCAGGTCCGTCTCGCCCATCTGCGGATAGACCAGGTAGGAGAGCTGGGTGTCCTTCGTGACCGCCGTGTCGACGTCGAAGACCTTGTTGTACGAGTAGGCGCGGCCGTCCGGCTTGTGGGTCCCCGCGTAGCGCAGGGCCTTCTTCCCGGTGAACCCGGCGCCCTGCTTGGCGGTGGGGGAGCCGGAGGGCCCGCGGTCGGCCTGGGTGCGCATCTCGTCGGGGGCGGGGGCGGAGGCGTCCCCGTTCGAGAACTGCACGTCGGCGAGCTGGAGCGCGTCGGAGGCGCCGTTGTTCTTCGTGATCTCCAGGCGGAAGTGCCGGTAGGCCGTGTCCGTGCTGAAGTCGTACGACGTGGTCTGCAGGCGCTTGGCGAAGGTCTGGTCCGTGCGGGTGTCCAGATCCGTCCAGGTCGTGCCGTCGGTGGAGCCCTTGAGGGTCCAGTCCTTCGGGTCCCGCTCGGCGTGGTCGTTGGCCGAGGTGAGGGCGTAGGTCACGACCTTGGTGGGCGCGGCGAGGTCGAACTCGACCCAGCCGGTGGGCTTGAAGGCCAGCCACTTGGTGCCGGGCTCCAGGTCGGTCAGGTTCTCCTTGACCTCGCCGCCGGCGCTGTTCTCGCCGCTGGCGCGCAGGTCCGTGACCTGATCGGTGACGTTGCCCGGTATTCCGGAGGAGAAGCCGCCGTCGACACCCGAGGCCTTCTTGGAGCCGTCCGGGGCTTCTTCGACGGTGTTGCGCCAGTCCGGCTGCTTCTCGTCGGCCTCGAAGGAGGAGCTGAACGAGGGGGCGCCGGAGGGCTTCCCGGCGGTGCCGGACGGCTGGGCGAGAGCGGCGGTGGGGGCCGCCAGGGTCATGACGAGAGCGGCGGCGAGGGTCACGGCGGATCTGCCGTGTCTGGGGCGCGAGCCGAGCTGAGGACCACGTAGGGGCTGCATACGGAGCGGTTCCTCCTGGGGGCATGCATTGGACAACGTTGTCATTGCAGGATGCGTGTTCCAGTAGGGAGCCAAGTGACCACGTGTGTCAAGGGTGTTGCGCGACGGCGACGCCGGTGATTCGACCGTATTGCGGGAAAAGGCGTTTCCGTGCGGAGGCGCGCGGGGCGGAGGTGTCCGTGAGGTCTCAACTCGGGAAAGACTGCCGCTCAACCCTGCATTCGATCTTGCTCAGTCGGCGAGGAGTGGACTATACCTGTCGGCGTCCGCACAGCCGCTTCACAACGGCGCGCGGGCACGGGGGAGGGCGGAACAGCTGTGGGCGCGTGAGGTGGCCCGCCGTGCGTTCCCCCGGACGTCCCCCACTGCATCTGGTATTCCGGCAAGCAGCACCACCCAAGCGCAACTGACCGCGGTGCGGGACCCTTCGCCTGAGGCGAATTCACTACGGGTGACCGGTACACCGCCTGAGTCCTGGAGAAGGCGAGGACTTGAGCATGGGATCCACCTCCGGCCGCACGAATGAGGGCCTTGGCCGTCGCGATGTGATCAAGCGTTCTGCCGCACTCGGCCTGATCGCCGTACCGACGATGAGCTTCCTGTCGGCCTGTGCGAGCAGCGACAGCGGAAGTGACG
The DNA here is from genome assembly GCF_040613235.1 of Streptomyces sp. NPDC006296. Classification (NCBI taxonomy): domain Bacteria; kingdom Bacillati; phylum Actinomycetota; class Actinomycetes; order Kitasatosporales; family Streptomycetaceae; genus Streptomyces; species Streptomyces sp. NPDC006296. The sequence goes on from NZ_JBEXRT010000033.1 coordinate 59,594, forward strand.
AAAAGGTCGAGAAGGGCACCAAGAGCGCCAAGAACCCGCTCGGTGTCAACGAGACCGCCGCCCTCGAGGTCGTCATCTTCAACGGCGGTTTCGGCGAGCAGTACGCCATCGACGCGGAGAAGAAGTACAACGCGGCCTTTCCCGGCGCACCGAAGGTCAAGCACGCCGCGACCGAGAAGATCCAGTCGACGCTGCAGCCCCGTTTCAACGGGGGGACCCCGCCGGACCTGATCGACAACTCCGGCGCCGAGCAGATGGACATGGGTGTCCTGGTCGGCAAGAAGCAGCTGGCCGACCTCACACCGCTGATGGACGCCCCGTCCTACGACGACCCCGCCAAGAAGGTCCGCGACACGCTGCGCCCCGGTGTCCTGGAGATGGGCCAGTTCGACGGCGACCCGGTCTGGATCATGTACTACGCGTACACCGTCTACGGCGTCTGGTACTCGCAGACCAACCTGGAGAAGCTCGACGCGGCGTACCCGGAGACCTGGGACGACATGCTCGCGCTGTGCGAGAAGGCGAAGAAGAAGGGCATCGCCGGCTGGACGTACCCCGGCAAGTACCCGTACTACCTGCCCTTCTCGCTCTACCCCTTCATCGGCAAGATCGGCGGCCGCGAGGTCCTCGACAAGATCGACAACCTGGAGCCGAACGCCTGGAAGGACCCGGCCGTCAAGGCCGCCTTCGAGGCGTACTACGAGCTCTTCAAGAAGGGCTACATCCTCAAGGGCACGCCCGGCCTCACCCACATCCAGTCGCAGACCGAGTGGACCAAGGGCAAGGCGCTCTTCATCCCGAACGGTTCCTGGGTGGAGAACGAGGCCGCGCCCACCACGCCCGAGGACTTCAAGATGATGGTCGGCGCGCCGTCCAGCCTGGACTCCTCCGACAAGCTGCCCTACGGCACGATCTGGGCCTCCGGCGGCGAGCCGTTCGTCGTCCCCGCGAAGGCGAAGAACCCCGAGGGCGGCATGGAGCAGCTGCGCATCATGCTCAGCGAGGAGTCCTCGAAGAACTTCACCAGCTCGGTGAAGTCCCTCAGCGCCTTCAACGGCGGCACCGACGGCCTCACGCTGTCCACCGCCATGCAGTCCGGCGTCGACGTCCTGGAGAAGGCCGGGGACAACGTCGTGAACCCGCGCCTGCAGGACTGGTACGTCAAGCTCCAGAAGGAGCAGATCGGTATCGCCGGCATCGGCGAGATGATGGCCGGCCGCGCGACCCCGGCGGAGACCATCAAGAAGATCCAGGCCTTCGCCGACGCCGCGGCCAAGGACCAGTCCATCAAGCACTACAAGCACCAGTGAGCAACCGTCACCAGCGGCGGCACCCGCTCGGAAATCGGGGTCGGTAAACGTGCAGCACGGCAAGTACCGTTTCATCGTGGGGTTCCTCGTCGCCCCACTGGCGTTGTACGCCATCTTCGTGATCTGGCCCTTCGTCCAGTCCATCTACTACTCGTTCACGGACTGGACCGGGCTGAGCCCCGACTTCGCGATGGTCGGCTTCGACAACTACAGCCGGATGCTCGACGACGACATCTTCTGGAAGTCGCTGCAGCACAGTGTGCTGCTCGCGCTGCTGCTGCCGCTGGTGACGCTCGGCCTCGCACTCTTCTTCGCCTTCATGCTCAATGTCGGCGGCCGTCGGCGGAAGAACGCCGCGGTCGCCGGAGTGCGCGGCTCCTCGTTCTACAAAATCGCCTATTTCTTTCCGCAGGTGCTGTCGATCGTGATCGTGGCGCTGCTCTTCCAGTTCGCTTTCAACCCGACGTCCGGAATGCTGAACTCGACGCTCAAGGCCGTCGGGCTCAGGAGTCTCCAGCCGGACTGGCTGGGCGATCCCGATCTGGCCCTGTACTGCGTGATGGTCGTGCTGATCTGGTCGACGGTCGGATTCTTCGTCGTCCTCTTCTCCGCCGGAATGGCCTCCATCCCGAAGGACTTCTACGAGGCCGCGCTGCTCGACGGCGCCGACCGCATCACGACCTTCTTCAGGATCACGCTGCCGCTGCTCTGGGACACCGTGCAGTCCGGCTGGGTCTACATGGGCATCCTGGCGCTCGGCGTCGAGGCCTTCACCGCCGTACAGGTCATGACGGTCGGCCCGGGCGGCCCCGACTACTCCACCACCGTCCTGCCGCTGTACGTCTACCAGACGGCCTTCCGGGACGCCCAGGCCGGCTACGCGACCACGATCGGCGTCGGGCTGCTCATCGTCACCATGCTCTTCGCGGGCATCGTGATGCGCCTCGGCCGGCGTGAGCGGCTGGAGTTCTGATGCCGGACAGCGCGCGGAGCGGCGGCCGGACCACCGGCACGCGGAACAGCTCGGTCCCGGGGGCCGGCCCGACAGTTGCACGAGGTGAGCACCATGAAGGTCACTGAGACTCCGCCCGCCGTCCCGGCACCGCGCTCGCCGGTGACGAAGACGGACGCCCCGGTGGGGGAGCCGGCGAAGAGCAGCGAGGGCAGGGTCCTCAACGTCTTCTCGCACGGAGTGCTGGTCATCTGGGCGGTGCTCGTCATCATGCCGCTGCTCTGGGCGGTGATGGCGTCCTTCAAGACGGACGACTCGATCCTGTCGACCCCCTGGGCCCTGCCGGACAGGCTCCACTTCGAGAACTGGTCGCGTGCCTGGAACCAGGCGCACATGAGCGACTACTTCCTCAACACCATCCTGGTGGTGGGTGGTTCGCTCATCGGCACGCTGCTGCTGGGCTCGATGGCGGCGTACGTGCTGGCGCGGTTCGACTTCCCGGGGAACCGCTTCATCTACTTCCTCTTCATCGGCGGGATGAGCTTCCCGATCATCCTGGCGCTGGTCCCGCTGTTCTTCGTCATGAACAACATGGGCCTGCTGAACTCGGTGCACGGGCTGATCCTGGTCTACATCGCCTACTCGCTGCCGTTCACCGTCTTCTTCCTCACCTCGTTCTTCCGGACGCTGCCGACCTCGATCGCCGAGGCGGCCCTGCTCGACGGTGCCTCGCACACCCGGACCTTCTTCCAGGTGATGCTGCCGATGGCCAAGCCCGGTCTGATCAGCGTCGGCATCTTCAACTTCCTCGGGCAGTGGAACCAGTACATGCTGCCGACGGTGCTGAACACCGACCCGGACGGCAAGGTGCTGTCCCAGGGCCTCGTGGAACTCGCCACCAGCCAGGGCTACAAGGGGGACTGGTCGGGCCTCTTCGCGGGGCTGGTGATGGCGATGCTGCCGGTCCTCGCCGCGTACGTCGTCTTCCAGCGCCAGGTCGTCGCCGGGCTGACGGCGGGGGCGCTGAAGTAGCGGACCCGCCCGTCCCGCCTCCGTCACCGTGCGCCGGTCCCTCCGGCACGCGGTGACGGAGGCGTGTCCGCGGGGCGGACGGCCGCCCTCATCCCGTCACGATGCGGTCGACGGCCGCCTCCACCAGCCGGTCGCGCTCGGCCTCCGTGAACACCCCGGGCAGCGTGAGCTGTTCGACGATCAGCCAGTTGAAGGCCAGGATGAGCAGCCGGACCGCGGTGGCGTCGCCGGGCAGGCCCGACGCCTCGTGGTAGGCCACGTTGGCCTCGACGTCCGCGCGCACCTGCTCGGTCAGCACCGCCCGCAGCCCGGGCCGCCGGGTGGCCTCCAGGCGCAGTTCCAGCAGGGCCAGATAGCCGGTGCGGAAAGCGCTGACCCTGCCGACCAGTTCGTGCATCAGCCGGGTGTAGGTCTCCCGGTCCGGTGAGGCGTTCCGCTGCCGTTCCACCGTCGCCCCGTCCGGGCGCAGCCGCTCGTAGACCCGGCTGCCCGCCTGGGTGAGCAGGTCGTCCCGGTTGGCGAAGTAGTTGGAGGCGGTGCCGCCCGGGACGCCCGCCTCCGTGTCCACCGCCCGGAAGGTGAGCCCGCGCGCCCCCTCCGCGGCCAGCACCTCGATCGCGGCGTCGACGAGGGCCGCCCGCCGCGCGTCGTTCCTGCGCACCATTGACACCACTCCAGCTGTAGTACTACGTTCAGACCACTTCAATCAGAGTACTATGAACGGGGAGATCATGCGGAAGCTCGTGTACTACGTGGCCGTCACCCTCGACGGCCGCATCGCGGGACCCGGCGGCGAGTTCGACTTCTTCCCACTGGGCGACGAGGAGCAGGCGGCCGACTACGCCGCCGCGGTCAACACCCGCCACCCGGAGACGGTCCCCACCTTCGCCCGTGCCGCAGCGGGCCTCACGGACACCCCCAACCGGCGCTTCGACACGGTGCTGATGGGGCTCGGCAGCTACCGTCCGGGCCTGGACGCGGGCTTCAGCAGCCCCTACGCCCATCTGCGCCAGTACGTCGTGTCCAGCACCCTGGACCCGGACATCGATCCGGCCGTCACCGTGGTCGCCGAGGACCCGCTCGCCCTGGTGCGCGGACTCAAGCAGGAGGAGGGGCTGGACATCTGGCTCTGCGGCGGAGGCGTCCTGGCCGGGGCGCTGCTCCCCGAGATCGACGAACTGAACATCAAGAGCTATCCCGTGGTCGCCGGGTCCGGGATCCCGGTGTTCGACGGGGAGTTCGACCCCACCCTCTTCGACGTCGCCGAGCGGACGTCCTTCTCCAACGGCGTGACCCTCACCCGCTTCACCCGTCGCTGACCGTGCTCCGGCGGGGCGGTGTAGGCCCGGTCCGGCGGGCGGGCCGGCCCGGCGGGGGTGCGACTGAGGGGCCGCTCACCGTGGGTGTCCGTCCGGGCGCGACGGCGTCGTCCGACGGCGGCGCTCCGGGAGCCGCCGCCCCGCCCCGTCGTCCGCCGGACCGCCCCGCAAGGCGTGTCCCGTCACCCTCGGGAGCGCCCCGGAAGCGTCTCGGAACTGCCCCTGAACCGCTCCGGACCGCCCCGCGAGCCGCCGTCCCGTCGGCCGGCCAGGCTCCTCCCTACGCCCGGGGAGGGGCGTTCCGCCGCACAACGATCATGTCTCGAAAAAACTCATGGACGTACAGAAGTCCGTGTGCATACGGGCCCGGCCGGCCCCTGCTGCCGGGCCCGGCTCGCCCGGACTCGTGTGCTCGATTCCAGGAAATGGCTGATTCCAGTCCCTGGGGGATGCGGTGCGTCCCGGGGGCGTATCCGCAGTCCGGAACGCGTCCCGCTCGTTCGAGAGTTTCAGGCGGGCGGCAGGGGGCCGACCGGGTTCCGGCCGCCCGCCGCCCGCGTTCCGGCCGAGAAGCGGAGCGCGGTGCCCGGCGGAGGCTGCGGCTGCTCAAGGTCTTGACGGGGGGCACCGCAAAACGCTCAGCTTAGAGTTCACATGTTGGAGAAAACGGCAGGAGTGGTGAGTCGATGGAGACTCCGGGGTCGCAGACGTCTCTGCATCGGGCCAACCTCGAGCGGGTCGTACGTGCCGTGAGGATGGCGGGGTCGCTGACCCAGGCCGAGATCGCCAGAAGCACCGGCCTCTCCGCGGCCACCGTCTCCAACATCGTGCGTGAGCTCAAGGAGGGCGGCACGGTCGAGGTCACCCCCACCTCGGCCGGCGGGCGCCGCGCCAGGAGCGTGTCCCTGAGCGGGGACGCGGGCATCGTCATAGGGGTCGACTTCGGGCACACCCACCTGCGGGTGGCCATCGGCAACCTGGCCCATCAGGTGCTGGCCGAGGAGTCCGAGCCGCTCGACGTGGACGCCTCGTCGGCCCAGGGCTTCGGACGGGCCGAGCAGCTGGTCAACCGGCTGATCGAGACCACCGGGATCAGCCCCGGCAAGGTCATCGGCGTCGGGCTCGGCGTCCCGGGCCCCATCGACGTCGAGTCCGGCACGCTCGGCTCCACCTCGATCCTGCCGGGCTGGACGGGCATCAACCCGAGCCAGGAGCTCGCCGGGCGCCTCGGGGTGCCGGTCTACGTGGACAACGACGCCAACCTCGGGGCGCTCGGGGAGCTGGTCTGGGGCAGCGGCAGGGGCGTCAAGGACCTTGCGTACATCAAGGTCGCCAGCGGTGTCGGCGCCGGTCTGGTGATCGACGGGCACATCTACCGCGGCCCCGGCGGCACGGCCGGTGAGATCGGCCACATCACCCTCGACGAGTCCGGCCCCGTCTGCCGCTGCGGGAACCGCGGCTGCCTGGAGACCTTCACCGCCGCCCGGTACGTCCTGCCGCTGCTCAGGCCCAGTCACGGCCCCGACCTCACCATGGAGCGGATGGTCCAGCTGGCCCGCGAGGGCGATCCGGGCTGCCGCCGGGTGATCGGGGACGTCGGCCGGTACATCGGCAGCGGGGTCGCCAACCTGTGCAACCTGCTCAACCCGAGCCGGGTCGTCCTCGGCGGATCCCTCGCGGAAGCGGGGGAGTTGGTGCTGTCGCCCATCCGCGACTCGGTCTCGCGCTACGCCATCCCGAGCGCCGCGCGGCAGCTCTCCGTGCTCCCCGGGGCCCTCGGCGGGCGGGCCGAGGTGCTGGGCGCGCTGGCTCTCGTGCTCAGCGAGATGGGCGATTCGACCCTTTTGGACAGCACCTTCCCCACGGCGACTCCTGCCTTCACTTAGATAACGAATGGCACCGTTGTCATCTCGTTAAGAATTTACTCCTTGACGCTGGCCTCGCGGCCGAGTTGACTTCCAGCCACCTCGGCCGCAACGTCGCGGCCTCGTCAGGGAGGTTCGAAATGAACACGCGCATGCGTCGTGCCGCCGTTGCCGTTGCCGCCACCACCATGGCCGTCTCGCTCGCAGCCTGCGGAAGTGCCAAGGAGTCCGGAGACAAGACCAGCTCCGAGTCGGCCAAGAAGGGCGACGACCTCAAGATCGGTCTGCTCCTTCCCGAGAACGTCACGGCGCGTTACGAGAAGTTCGACAAGCCGATCATCGAGAAGAAGGTCAGCGAGTTGACCGGCGGCAAGGCGGAGGTCACCTACGCCAACGCCCGGCAGGACGCCACGCTGCAGGCGCAGCAGGTCGACACCATGATCACGGGCAAGGTCGACGCGCTCATCATCGACGCCGTCGACGCCAAGGCCATCGAGAACAGCGTGAAGAAGGCCAAGGACGCCGGCATCCCCGTCGTCGCCTTCGACCGCCTCGCCGAGGGCCCGATCGACGCCTACACCTCCTTCGACAACGAAGAGGTCGGCCGCGTGCAGGGCAAGGCCCTGCTGGAGGCCCTGGGCGACGCCGCCAAGCCCACCGTCGTCATGATGAACGGCTCGATCACCGACCCGAACGCCGCACTCTTCAAGAAGGGCGCCAAGTCGGTCCTCGACGGCAAGGTGACCTACGGCAAGGAGTACGACACCAAGGAGTGGAAGCCGGAGAACGCCAACTCCAACATGGAGGGCGCGATCACGGCCCTGGGCAAGGACAAGATCGACGGCGTCTACTCCGCCAACGACGGCATGGCCGGCGGCATCATCCAGGCCCTCAAGTCCGCCGGGCTCTCCAAGCTCCCGCCGGTCACCGGCCAGGACGCCGAGCTCGCGGGTGTGCAGCGCATCGTCAGCGGCGAGCAGTTCATGAGCGTCTACAAGTCCTACCCGCAGGAAGGCATCATCGCCGCGGAGATGGCCGTCGCGCTCGCCAAGGGCGAGAAGCTCGACTCCATCGCCACGTCGAAGATCGACAACGCCGGCACGAAGGGCATCGCCACCGTCCTCGTCCCGGTCGTCTCGCTGACCAAGGACAACATCAAGGACACCGTCATCAAGGACGGCATCTGGACGCTCGACGAGATCTGCACGGCCAAGTACAAGGCCGCCTGCAGCTCCGCGGGCCTGAAGTAGTACCCGTCCGCCCGGCCGGCCCCGCGGGGCGCGCCGGGCGGCCCGAAGCCTGTCCGGCGCCGCGCCCACCAACTGTCCCGCTACCGGGCGGGGCGCCGGACGGAACGCCTCGGACGCTCTTCCGAAATTTCTTCTGCTCGACCACCGCGCCTTCCCCCAGGCGCGGCATCCCCGCCGGGTCAGGCGGCGAAGGAGATGGTTCACGTGTCCGCTACGCCCGTGCTGGCGTTGCGAGGGGTCTCCAAGCGATTCGGTGCCGTCCAGGCGCTCACCGACGTAGAGCTTGAGGTCCACGCCGGCGAGGTGGTCGCCCTGGTGGGTGACAACGGCGCCGGCAAGTCAACGCTGGTCAAGACGATCGCCGGGGTGCACCCCATCGATGACGGCGTCATCGAGTGGGACGGCCGGCCCGTCCAGATCAACAAGCCGAACGACGCCCAGAACCTGGGGATCGCGACCGTCTACCAGGACCTCGCGCTCTGCGACAACATCGACGTCGTCGGCAACCTCTACCTCGGCCGGGAGCTCCGCAAGTACGGAATCCTCGACGAGGTCGAGATGGAGCGTCGCTCCCGCGAGCTCCTCAGCACGCTGTCGATCCGCATCCCCAGCGTCCGCATCCCGATCGCGTCGCTCTCCGGCGGTCAGCGCCAGACCGTCGCCATCGCCCGCTCGATGCTGGGCGAGCCCAAGCTCGTCATCCTCGACGAGCCCACCGCCGCGCTCGGCGTCGAGCAGACCGCTCAGGTCCTCGACCTCGTCGAGCGACTGCGCGAGCGGGGCCACGCGGTCATCCTCATCAGCCACAACATGGCCGATGTGAAGGCCGTCGCCGACAAGGTGGCGGTGCTCCGGCTGGGCCGGAACAACGGGATCTTCGACGTGAAGACCACCTCGCAGGAAGAGATCATCTCCGCCATCACAGGTGCCACGGAGAACGCCGTGACCCGTCGTGCGGCGCGCAACGCGGAGGCCCAGAAGTGACAACCGACAAGAAGTCCACCGCAGTGGTCAACCCGGAGGCGGCCAAGGGCGCCGACACCGTGGTCGACCCCCGGCTGCTCGTCCGCGAGCAGGGCCTCGCCGGCTACCTCACCGAGTTCAAGCGCAAGATGCGCGGCGGTGACCTCGGCTCGATCCCGGTGATCGTCGGCCTGCTCATCATCTGCGTCGTCTTCCAGAGCCTGAACTCCGAGTTCCTCTCGGCGAAGAACGTCAGCGACATCGCCGTGACGATGGTGGCGACCGGCATGATGGCCGTCGGCATCATCTTCGTGCTGCTGCTCGGCGAGATCGACCTCTCGGTCGGCTCGGTCAGCGGTGTGTCGGGCGCGGTCGTCGCCGTGCTCAGCGTCACCCACGGCATGAACGAGTGGCTCGCCATCCTCGTCGCCATCGCCAGCGGCGCGGTCATCGGAGCCCTCCACGGCTTCTTCTTCGCGCGGATAGGCGCCCCGGCGTTCGCCGTGACTCTGGCCGGCCTGCTGTTCTGGCTGGGCTTCATGCTCCAGCTGCTCGGCGACACGGGCACGATCAACCTGGACAGCGACGGCGTGGTCGGCAACCTGACCACGTACTACTTCTCCGACGTCGCGGCCGCCTACGGCCTCGCCGCCGTCGCGGTGATCGGCTACTTCCTCTCCGCATTCCTGGACACCCGCCGCCGTGAGGCCGCGGGCATCCCCGCCCGGCCGCTCGTGGACATCGTGGTCCGCACCGTCGCGCTCGCGGTGTTCGCCTTCGGCGCGGCGTTCATGTTCAACCAGTACCGCGGCCTCCCGCTGGCCCTGGTGCTCTTCCTCGTCGTGCTGGTCGGTACGGACTTCCTCCTGCGCCGCACCTCCTACGGACGGAAGATCTTCGCGCTCGGCGGCAGCGTCGAGGCGTCCCGCCGCGCCGGTATCAACGTCACCGCGATCCGGGTCTCGGTCTTCTCCATCGCCGGTACCTTCGCGGCGGTCGGCGGCCTGTTCTGGGCCTCCAAGATCGCGGCGGCCAACCAGGGCTCCGGCGCCGGCGACCTCCTGATGAACGTCATCGCCGCGGCCGTCATCGGCGGCACCAGCCTCTTCGGTGGCCGGGGCCGCACCTGGAACGCCCTGCTCGGCGTCATGGTGATCGTCTCGATCCAGTACGGCCTCGCGCTCGAAGGCATCGCCACGCCGATCAACTACATGATCACCGGTGCTGTTCTTCTCATCACGGTGGTCATCGACTCCATCACCCGCAAGACGCAGAAGACCGCAGGCCGCGCCTGACCGTCGTACCTGCGCACACGTGCCCGGCGTCCTCCGTGACGCCGGGCACCCGCGCGTCCGGCCCCACGGGGTGCGGCCCGGGCCGAAATGCGCCGCCCGACGCCCCGGGCCGCCGGCGGAACATTAGACTCATCGGATCGACACGCTCGACCAGCTCACACGCAAGGAGGCACGGGTGGATCTGCTGACCCGCATCAGGGGACCGCGCGACCTGGACCGGCTCGACTCCGAGCAGCTGGACCAGCTCGCCGGGGAGATCCGTACCTTCCTCGTCGAGGAGGTGTCCAAGACCGGCGGCCACCTCGGCCCGAACCTCGGCGTGGTCGAGCTGACCATCGCCCTGCACCGGGTCTTCGAGTCCCCGCAGGACAAGGTCCTCTTCGACACCGGCCACCAGAGCTACGTGCACAAGCTGCTCACCGGCCGGCAGGACTTCTCCCGGCTCAAGAGCAAGGGCGGCCTCTCCGGCTACCCGTCCCGCGCCGAGTCCGAGCACGACGTCATCGAGAACTCGCACGCCTCGACGGTGCTCGGCTGGGCCGACGGCCTCGCCAAGGCCAACGAGGTGCTGAAGAAGGACGACCACGTCGTCGCGGTCATCGGGGACGGCGCGCTCACCGGCGGTATGGCCTGGGAGGCGCTGAACAACATCGCCGCCGCCAAGGACCGGCCCCTCGTCATCGTCGTCAACGACAACGAGCGCTCGTACGCCCCGACCATCGGCGGCCTCGCGAACCACCTCGCCACCCTCCGCACCACCGACGGCTACGAGCGCTTCCTGGCCCGCGGCAAGGACTTCCTGGAGCGCACGCCCGTCGTCGGCAGGCCGCTCTACGAGACCCTGCACGGCGCCAAGAAGGGCCTCAAGGACTTCATCGCCCCGCAGGGCATGTTCGAGGATCTCGGCCTGAAGTACGTCGGCCCGATCGACGGCCACGACATCGAGGCCCTGGAGTCCGCCCTCCAGCGTGCCAAGCGCTTCGGCGGCCCGGTCATCGTGCACTGCCTCACCGAGAAGGGCCGCGGCTACACCCCCGCCCTCCAGGACGAGGCGGACCGCTTCCACGCGGTCGGCAAGATCCACCCGGACACCGGCCTGCCGATCTCCACCTCCGGACTCGACTGGACGTCGGTCTTCGGCGAGGAGATGGTCAAGCTCGGCCAGGAGCGCGAGGACATCGTGGCCATCACGGCCGCCATGCTCCAGCCCGTCGGCCTCGGCCGGTTCGAGGAGGCCTTCCCGGACCGGATCTACGACGTCGGGATCGCCGAGCAGCACGGCGCGGTCTCCGCGGCCGGCCTCGCCACCGGCGGACTGCACCCCGTCTTCGCGGTGTACGCGACCTTCCTGAACCGCGCCTTCGACCAGGTCCTGATGGACGTGGCCCTGCACCGGTGCGGCGTCACCTTCGTCCTGGACCGGGCCGGCGTCACCGGCACGGACGGCGCCTCGCACAACGGCATGTGGGACATGTCGATCCTGCAGTGCGTGCCGACCCTGCGCATCGCCGCCCCGCGCGACGCCGACCAGGTCCGCGTCCAGCTGCGCGAGGCCGTCGAGGTGGACGACGCACCCACCGTCGTCCGCTTCTCCAAGGGCGCCGTCGGCCCCGCGGTCAAGGCGGTCGGCACGGTGGGAGGCATGGACGTGCTCCGCTCCCCGGAGACGGACGAGCCGGACGTCCTGCTGGTCTCCGTCGGCGCCCTCGCCCCGATGTGCCTGGAGATCGCCTCCCTGCTCGACGCCCAGGGCATCTCCACGACCGTGGTCGACCCCCGCTGGGTCAAGCCGGTCGACGAGGCGCTCGCCCCGCTCGCGGCCGAGCACCGGGTCGTCGTGACCGTCGAGGACAACAGCAGGGCCGGCGGTGTCGGCTCCGCCGTCGCCCAGGCGCTGCGGGACGCCGGTGTCGACGTGCCGCTGCGCGACTTCGGCATCCCGCCGGTGTTCCTCGACCACGCCTCGCGCGCCGAGGTCATGGCCGAGATCGGGCTCACCGCACCGGACATCGCCCGCCAGGTCACCGGCCTGGTCGCGAAGCTCGACGGCCGGTACGGGAGCCGCGTCGCGGAGCCCGCCCGGGACTGATCCCCGCCGTTCCGCGCGCACGGCCACGGGCCGGCCGCCCACCCCGCCCGGGTGGTGCGACCGGCCCATTCGCGTGAAAACGGGGCACAAGGTGCGAACCGCTGCATCCTGTGGCTGCCGGGTCCGAATCATGGCGTGCACGACGAGTGCGTGGAGGTACGCCGGTGAGCACCCAGCAGGACATGCCACCCCGTGGGGACGGGCTGTTCCGGACCAAGACGGTCGAGCAGTCCATCCGCGACACGGAGGAACCCGAGCACGCCCTGAAGAAGTCCCTCTCCGCGCTGGACCTCACGGTCTTCGGGGTGGGCGTCATCATCGGGACCGGCATCTTCGTCCTCACGGGCAAGGTCGCCAAGGAGACGGCAGGCCCGGCCACCGCCCTCGCCTTCGTCGTGGCGGGCGTGGTCTGCGCGCTCGCGGCGCTCTGCTACGCCGAATTCGCCTCGACCGTCCCGGTCGCCGGATCCGCGTACACCTTCTCGTACGCCTCCCTGGGCGAACTGGTCGCCTGGATCATCGGCTGGGACCTGGTGCTGGAGTTCGCCCTGGGCACCGCGGTCGTGGCGGTCGGCTGGTCCGGCTACGTCCGCTCGCTGATGGACAACATCGGCTGGACGATGCCCGCGGTGCTGTCCGGCCCCGACGTGGCGAGCGGCTTCGGCTTCGACGTCCTGGCGTCCGCCCTGGTCCTGGTCCTGACGGTCGTCCTGGTCCTCGGGATGAAGCTCTCCGCCCGGGTGACCACGGTGGTCGTCGCCGTCAAACTGGCCGTCGTGGCGATCGTCGTCATCGCCGGCCTGTTCTTCGTCAAGGCGGCCAACTACACGCCCTTCGTCCCCCCGGCCCAGAAGCAGGAGGGCGGATCGGGTCTCGGCGCCCCGCTGATCCAGCTGCTCTTCGGCTACGCACCGACGAACTTCGGCGTCATGGGCGTCTTCACCGCCGCGTCCATCGTCTTCTTCGCCTTCATCGGCTTCGACGTCGTGGCCACCGCCGCCGAGGAGACGAAGTTCCCGCAGCGCGACATGCCGCGCGGCATCCTGGCCTCACTGGTCATCTGCACCCTGCTCTACGTCGCCGTCTCCGTCGTCGTCACCGGGATGCAGCCCTACGCGGAGCTCTCGGTCAGCGCCCCGCTCGCCGACGCCTTCAAGGCCGTCGGACACCCCTTCTACGCGGGCGTCATCAGCTTCGGCGCCGCCGTCGGCCTCACCACGGTCTGCATGATCCTGCTGCTCGGCCAGACCCGGGTGTTCTTCGCGATGAGCCGCGACGGGCTGCTGCCGAGGTTCTTCTCGCGGACCCACCCGCGGTACGGCACCCCGTACCGCCCGACCGTGCTGCTCGGCGTGCTCATCGCGATCGTCGCCGGGTTCACGAGCATCAACGAGCTCGCGACCCTGGTGAACATCGGCACGCTCTTCGCGTTCGTGCTCGTCGCCGCCGGCGTGATCGTGCTGCGCCGCACCCGCCCGGACCTGCACCGCGCCTTCCGCACCCCGTGGGTGCCGCTGCTGCCGGTCCTCTCGGTGGCGGCCTCGGTCTGGCTGATGCTGAACCTGCCCGCGGAGACCTGGCTCAGGTTCGGGATCTGGATGGCGCTCGGCGCCCTCGTGTACTTCGCGTACGGGCGCCGCAACAGCCGTATGACGAAGGGCTCCTGAGCCACGGAGGCGGCCCGGCGCCCGGACCGCCTCCGCCTCCGCCGCCGTCACCGGAGCGGGGCGTCAGCCGCCGGTGGCCGGTGACCTCTTGGCGGACTCGGGGATCGTGCCGTCCGAGCGGATCGCCTTCCAGAGGGTGCCGGCCTGCGGCTCCGCGGCCACCACCCGGTTCGGGTCCTGCCGGTCGTAGGCGACCGGCAGCATGACCGTCTCCATGGTGGAGGGGTCGACGCCGTTCATCGAGCGGGCGAACCGGCTGAGCGAGGTCAGCGAGGCCAGCCCCTCGTCCGTCGTCAGCGACTCGGTCGCGGACCGGGCGATCCGGTACGTCGTCGCCGGACTGCCCAGCAGGTCCTGCGACTTGATCTCGGTCAGCAGGGCGAGCAGGAACTGCTGCTGGAGTCCGATGCGGCCGAGGTCGCTGCCGTCCCCGACGCCGTGCCGGGTGCGGACGAAGGCGAGGGACCGGTCGCCGTCGAGCCGGTGCGTGCCGGCGGCCAGGTCCAGGCCGGACGCCGGGTCCCGGATGGGCTCCTCCACGGTCACGGTGACGCCGCCGATCGCGTCGACCAGCTCCTTGAACCCGGCGAAGTCGATCTCCAGGTAATGGTCGATCCGGACCCCGGACATCTTCTCGACCGTCTTCACCACACAGGCCGGACCGACCTGCGAGTAGACGGAGTTGAACATGACCCGCTCGGCGGACGCCCGCGTCGAACCGTCCGCCGCGGTGCACTCGGGCCGGGTCACCAGGGTGTCGCGCGGGACGGACACGGCGACGGCCCCGGAGCGGCCCTCGGGTATGTGCACCACCAGTGCGGTGTCGGAGCGCGCCCCGCCGACCGCACCGCCCCCGCCCAGCTCCTGGTTCTCCGCCCCGGCGCGCGAGTCGGAGCCGAGGACGAGCAGGTTCTGTCCGGTGGTGGGGAGCTTCTCGGGGCGGTCCCCGCCGAGCGCCTTGTCGATGTCGACGCCCGTGATGTTCCGGTCGAGGTCCTGGTACATCCAGTACGCGCCACCGCCGCCCGCCAGCAGCAGCACGAGGAGCACGAGGAAGGTGATCTTCAGCCCGCGGTGGCGCCCGCGTTCCTTCCTGCGGCCCCGCGGAGCCGGTCCGCCACGGTGCGATGCGCGTCGGCCCGGAGGCATGGCGTCGTCACTCATCCTGTTCGAGTCCCTTGATCTCGCGGCCCGTTGGGGCGGTAGACGGGTTGGACCCGGGTGGGGGGAGGAGCCGGTCCGACATGGGTGGTGCGTAGCACTATAGACAGTGCGTCGATCATGCGTACGAGTGCTGGAGCTATTCGTGCGGGCCGGATCCGCTCCGGGGGCGCCCGCGTCCCGGCCGGGCCGCCGACGCACACAGGGGCCGTACGGGCGACTGCCCGTGCGGCCCCTGTGCGGCTCGCGCGCTACGCCGGGACGCTGGCCACGCCCTGCGCCAGGAACGGCTTGCCGTTGACCCGCTCGGAGACGCCCTCACGGTCCAGGTACGGGGTGATGCCGCCCAGGTGGAAGGGCCAGCCCGCGCCGGTGATCAGGCAGAGGTCGATGTCCTGGGGCTCGGCGACGACGCCCTCGGCGAGCATCAGGCCGATCTCCTGCGCCACCGCGTCCAGGACGCGGTCGCGGACCTGCTCCTCGGACAGCACGGAGTCGCCCTGCCGGAGAAGGGCGGCCACCTCGGGGTCCAGCTCCGGCTTGCCGGAGTCGTAGACGTAGAAGCCGCGCTTGCCGGCCCCGACGACCGCCGCGAGGTTCTCGGAGACCGTGAAGCGGTCCGGGAACGCGCGGTTCAGGGTCTCCGACACGTGCAGGCCGATGGCCGGGCCGACCAGCTCCAGCAGCACCAGCGGGGACATCGGCAGGCCGAGCGGCTCGATGGCCTTCTCCGCCGTCCCGACCGGGGTGCCCTCGTCGATGATGTTCTGGATCTCGCCCATGAAACGGGTCAGGATCCGGTTGACGACGAACGCCGGCGCGTCCTTCACCAGCACCGCGGTCTTCTTCAGCTTGCGGGCGACGCCGAAGGCCGTGGCCAGCGAGGCGTCGTCGGTCAGCTCGCCGCGGACGATCTCCAGGAGCGGGAGGACCGCCACCGGGTTGAAGAAGTGGAAGCCGACGACCCGCTCGGGGTTCTTCAGCTTCGACGCCATCTCGGTCACCGAGAGGGACGAGGTGTTCGTGGCGAGGATCGCGTGCGCCGGGGCGACCGCCTCCACCTCCGCGAACACCTTCTGCTTGACGCCGATCTCCTCGAAGACGGCCTCGATGATGAAGTCGGCGTCGGAGAAGCCCTCCGCCTTGTCCAGCACACCCGAGACCAGCGCCTTGAGGCGGTTGGCCTTGTCCTGGTTGATCCGGCCCTTGCCGAGGAGCTTCTCGATCTCGGCGTGGACGTAGCCCACCCCCTTGTCGACGCGCGCCTGGTCGATGTCCGTCAGGACGACCGGGACCTCCAGTCGGCGCAGGAAGAGCAGGGCGAGCTGGCTGGCCATCAGGCCCGCGCCCACCACGCCGACCTTGGTGACCGGACGGGCCAGGGCCTTGTCCGGAGCGCCGGCGGGACGCTTGGCGCGCTTCTGGACCAGGTTGAAGGAGTAGATCCCGGACCGCAGCTCACCGCCCATGATCAGGTCCGCGAGGGCCTGGTCCTCGGCGTCGAACCCGGCGCCCAGGTCGCCGCTCTTCGCCGCGGCGATGATCTCCAGCGCGCGGTAGGCGGCCGGGGCCGCGCCGTGCACCTTGGAGTCGGCGATCGCCCTGCCGCGCGCGACGGCCTGGTCCCAGGCGTCGCCGCGGTCGACCTCGGGCCGCTCCACGGCGATCTCGCCCTTGAGGACGGACGCGGTCCAGATCAGCGACTGCTCCAGGAAGTCCGCGCCCTCGAAGATCGCGTCGGCGATCCCGAGCTCGTAGACCTGCTTGCCCTTGAGCTGGCGGTTCTGGTTCAGCGAGTTCTCGATGATCACCGAGACCGCGCGGTCCGCGCCGATCAGGTTGGGCAGCAGTGCGCAGCCGCCCCAGCCGGGGACCAGGCCGAGGAAGACCTCGGGCAGCGAGAACGCCGGCAGCGCGCTGGAGACCGTGCGGTACGAGCAGTGCAGCCCGATCTCGACGCCACCGCCCATGGCCGCGCCGTTGTAGTACGCGAACGTCGGGACCGCGAGGCCGGACAGGCGGCGGAAGACGTCGTGGCCGCCCTTGCCGATGGCCAGTGCGTCGCTGTGCTCCTTGAGGAGCTCGACGCCCTTGAGGTCCGCGCCGACCGCGAAGATGAACGGCTTGCCGGTCACCCCGACCCCGGTGATCGCGCCCTCGGCGGCCTCCTTCTCGACCTGGTCGACGGCGGCGTTCAGGTTCGCCAGCGACTGCGGGCCGATGGTGGTCGGCTTGGTGTGGTCGAAGCCGTTGTCCAGGGTGATGAGCGCGAAACGGCCCGCACCGCCCGGCAGGTCGAGGTGGCGTACGTGCGCCTGCGTGACGACCTCGCCGGGGAACAGCTCGGCCGCGCCCTTCAGAAGCTCGGTGGTGGAGCTCACTTGTTGCCTCCGGCGTTCTCGAAGTGCGGGTTCTCCCAGACGACCGTCGCGCCCATGCCGAAGCCGACGCACATGGTGGTCAGGCCGTAGCGGACCTCGGGCTGCTGCTCGAACTGCCGGGCCAGCTGGGTCATCAGGCGCACGCCCGAGGAGGCGAGCGGGTGGCCGTAGGCGATCGCGCCGCCGTACTGGTTGACGCGCCGGTCGTCGTCGGCGATGCCGTAGTGCTCCAGGAAGGCGAGCACCTGCACGGCGAAGGCCTCGTTGATCTCGAAGAGACCGATGTCGTCGATGGAGAGGCCGGCCTTGGCCAGGGCCTTCTCCGTCGCCGGGATCGGGCCGTAGCCCATGACCTCCGGCTCGACGCCCGCGAAGGCGTAGGACACCAGGCGCATCTTGACCGGGAGGCCCAGCTCGCGGGCCGTCTCCTCGGACGCGAGCAGCGACGCGGTGGCGCCGTCGTTGAGCCCGGCGGCGTTGCCGGCCGTCACGCGGCCGTGGGCGCGGAACGGGGTCTTCAGACCGGCCAGCGACTCCAGCGTGGTGCCGGGGCGCATCGGCTCGTCGGCGGTGACCAGGCCCCAGCCCGTCTCGCCCGCCTCGGCGTTGGTGCGGCGCACCGAGACCGGTACCAGGTCCTGCTGGATCGCGCCGTCGGCGTAGGCCTTGGCGGCCTTCTCCTGCGAGCGGACCGCGTACGCGTCGGCGCGCTCCTTGGTGATCGAGGGGTACCGGTCGTGCAGGTTCTCCGCGGTCATGCCCATGAACAGAGCGGACTCGTCGACCAGCTTCTCCGAGACCAGGCGCGGGTTGGGGTCCACGCTCTCGCCCATCGGGTGGCGGCCCATGTGCTCGACCCCGCCGGCGATGACGACGTCGTACGCGCCGAAGGCGATGGAGCCGGCCGTCGAGGTCACCGCGGTCAGGGCGCCCGCACACATGCGGTCGATGGAGTAGCCGGGGACCGACTGCGGCAGACCGGCCAGGATGGCGGCGGTGCGCCCGAGGGTGAGGCCCTGGTCGCCGATCTGGGTGGTCGCGGCGATGGCGACCTCGTCGATCTTCGCGGGGTCCAGGTCCGGGTTGCGGCGCAGCAGCTCCCGGATGGCCTTCACGACGAGATCGTCGGCGCGGGTCTCGTGGTAGATGCCCTTCGGGCCCGCTTTGCCGAACGGGGTGCGGACGCCGTCGACGAAGACGACGTCCCGGATGGTACGAGGCACGGTGGCTCTCCTCCAGGGTGCGGGATGGCACTGCTGCGGACGCGCGCATCGGCACGCCACGCCCCTCATGCTACTTGCGGGTAACCAGACTGCCCACCCCCCGTCGCCGGAGCGGCGAACGTCACACGCGCGGGGGCGCCGCCGGCGGCCCGGTGGGACCGGGTAACTGGCGTGAATTCGATCCTCCAGGACGGGACGGCCCACCGCGGGGTCCCGACACGCGTGAGCCCCCCTGCCGGATCGCTCCGTCGCAGGGGGGCGTACACGTGTCCGAGGGCGGCCGGCGTCAGGCGTCGGTGCCCAGGGCGCTCAGCAGCAGCGGGCCGACCTGCTCGATCTGCCAGTGCCGGGCACCGTGCCCGGCCAGCGCGGTCTCGACCGACTCCGGCGTCAGGACCTTGGGCGGCTCCCAGCAGACCCGGCGCACGGTGTCGGGCGTGATCAGGTTCTCCTGCGGCATGTGCAGCCGCTCGGCGAGCTCCGACACGGCGGTGCGGGCCGCGGACAGCCGGGCTGCGGCGGCCGGGTCCTTGTCCGCCCAGGAGCGGGGCGGCGGAGGACCGGCCGGCTGCTGGCCGGGCTGGGGCAGCTCGGACTCGGGCAGCTGCCTCGCCCGGTCGACGGCCGCCTGCCACTGCTCCAGCTGGCGGCGCCCCATGCGGTGCCCGAACCCGGGCAGAGCCGTGAGCGCCTGCACGTTCGCCGGGAGGGCCAGCGCCGCCTCGATGATCGCGGCGTCGCCGAGCACCTTGCCGGGCGAGATGTCACGGCGCTGGGCGACCTGGTCCCGCGCGGTCCACAGCTCGCGTACGACCGCGATCTGGCGGCGGCGTCGCACCTTGTGCATGCCGGAGGTCCGGCGCCACGGGTCCTTGCGCGGGGGAGCGGGGGGCGCCGAGGCGATCGCGGCGAACTCCTCCAGCGCCCACTCCAGCTTGCCCTGCCGGTCCAGCTCCTCCTCCAGGGCGTTGCGCAGGTCCACCAGCAGCTCCACGTCGAGCGCGGCGTAGCGCAGCCAGGGGTCCGGAAGGGGGCGGGTGGACCAGTCGACCGCGGAGTGGCCCTTCTCCAGGGCGTAGCCGAGGACGTTCTCGACGATGGCGCCGAGCCCGACGCGCGGGAACCCCGCCAGCCGTCCGGCGAGCTCCGTGTCGAAGAGCGAGGTCGGCGTCATGCCTATGTCGCGCAGGCAGGGAAGGTCCTGGGTGGCCGCGTGCAGGATCCACTCGCTGCCGCCGAGTGCCTCACCGAGCGCGGACAGGTCCGGGCAGCCGACCGGGTCGATCAGCGCACTGCCCGCACCCTCGCGGCGCAGCTGCACCAGATAGGCGCGCTGCCCGTAGCGGTAACCCGAGGCGCGCTCCGCGTCGACGGCGACGGGGCCGGTGCCGGCGGCGAAATCCGCCACCACCCGGGCCAGCGCGTCATCGGTCGCCACCACCGGGGGGATGCCCTCGCGCGGTTCGAGCAAGGGGATCGGCGCCGGGGCGACGTCGTCCGGGGGAGCGCCCCCGGTGGTTCGCAGTGATGTGTCTGCTGCGGTCTCTTGGGCGTCGGTCACATGCCAAGGGTATCTGTGCGAACGCGTCGCCCGTCGACGGAACGATCCGCCGACGGGCGTCCATGCGCGTAAACCGGCCGGTTGTGCCTCCGTGCGGGGGCCGGCGTGGTGCGGGGCTCAGTGGATGATGCCCGTACGCAGGGCCACGGCGACCATTCCGGCGCGGTCCCCGGTGCCGAGCTTGCGGGCGATGCGGGCGAGGTGGCTCTTGACCGTGAGGGCGGAGAGGCCCATCGAGACGCCGATGGCCTTGTTGGACTGGCCCTCGGCGACCAGGCGGAGCACCTCCACCTCGCGGCCGGACAGTTCGCGGTAGCCGCCCGGGTGGCTCGGGGAGCCGGGGGGCCTGCGGTGCATGCGGGCGGCGTTGGCTCCGATCGGGGCCATGCCGGGGCGGGCGGGGTGGCCGATGTTGGTGCGGGTGCCGGTGACGACGTAGCCCTTCACTCCGCCCGCGAGGGCGTTGCGCACCGCGCCGATGTCGTCGGCGGCGGAGAGGGCGAGGCCGTTCGGCCAGCCGGCGGCCCGGGTCTCGGACAGCAGGGTCAGCCCGGAACCGTCGGGCAGGTGGACGTCGGCAACGCAGATGTCGCGCGGGTTGCCGACGCGGGGGCGGGCCTCCGCGATGGACGACGCCTCGATGACGTCACGTACCCCGAGGGCCCACAGATGGCGGGTGACGGTGGAACGGACGCGGGGGTCGGCCACGACGACCATGGCCGTCGGCTTGTTCGGGCGGTAGGCGACCAGGCTTGCGGGCTGCTCGAGGAGAACGGACACCAGGCCTCCTGGGGAGTGGCGGGACGGGTCGGCTCGGGGGTGAAGCCGGGGCGAACCATGCTTGAAGGGTCATTGACCTCTTCGGCAGCAGGTGCGTCCTCCTTTAGGGGAAGATCACGATCTAGTGAGTAACAATTCGGGCAAATAGGACGGGCGATCGATTGTACGAAAAGAGAGCCGGCCCTTGTGCGACCGGCTCTCTCCCGAGGTGACGCAGCGTTATGAGACCTGCGGACCGCGCCGCTGGGGCAGGCTGACCACCGCCGCCTCGGCCGTCCCCGACGGCGGCAGCCCGGCGAGCTGGCAGAGCAGATCGCCCCAGGCGACCAGGTGCGCCGCCATGTCCGGCACGCCGCCGCGCCCCTCGCGCGGGGTCCACGAGGCCCGGATCTCGATCTGCGTCGCCGGGCGCCGCGCGGAGAGCGCCCCGAAGTAGTGCGAGCCCGCCCGCGTCACCGTCCCGCCCGCCTCCCCGTAGGAGAGGCCCCGCGCGTCCAGCGCCCCGGTGAGCCAGGACCAGCACACCTCGGGCAGCAGCGGATCGGCCGCCATCTCCGGTTCGAGCTCCGCCCGCACGAGCGTCACCAGCCGGAACGTGCCCTGCCAGGCGTCGTGACCGGACGGGTCGTGCAGCAGGACCAGGCGGCCGTCGGCGAGGTCCTCCTCGCCGTCCACCACCGCGGCCTCCAGGGCGTACGCGTGCGGGGCGAGCCGCTGCGGCGGCCGTGTGGGCTCGACCTCCAGTTCGGGGCGCAGCCGGGCGGAACGCAGCGCGTCGACCGCCGACCGGAACGCGAGCGGGACGCCGTCGCCGTCCGCACCCTCCTCACTGTCGGTGCCATCGGAATGATCGGAAAATTGTCCCTGAGCCGGAGCCATGCGGGGAAGAGTAGGCGGAACCGGAGCGTCGTGCAGGGAAGGACACCCGTGCGACGTCCGGCTTCATCGCCGCTCCGTGCGAAGATTCTGTGCGTGAGTGCCAACGACCTTCCCCAAGAGCTCAGCTCCGACCGATCGGGGGAGGGCCCGTCCGCGGACCTGCGGACGCCCCCCGCCACCCGTGAATCGGCCTTCCTCAAGGCGTGCCGCCGCGAGCCGGTGCCGCACACCCCCGTCTGGTTCATGCGGCAGGCCGGGCGCTCGCTGCCCGAGTACCTGAAGGTCCGCGAGGGCATCGCGATGCTCGACTCCTGCATGATGCCGGAGCTGGTCACCGAGATCACGCTGCAGCCGGTACGCCGGCACAAGGTCGACGCCGCGATCTACTTCAGCGACATCGTCGTACCGCTGAAGGCCATCGGCATCGACCTCGACATCAAGCCCGGCGTCGGCCCGGTGATCGCCGAACCCGTCCGGACCCGCGCCGACCTCGCGCGGCTCCGCGACCTCACGCCCGAGGACGTCACCTACGTCACCGAGGCCATCGGGATGCTCACCGCCGAGCTCGGCGCGACCCCGCTGATCGGATTCGCCGGCGCCCCCTTCACCCTCGCCAGCTACCTCGTGGAGGGCGGCCCGTCCCGCAACCACGAGCGCACCAAGGCCCTGATGTACGGCGACCCGGAGCTGTGGGCCGACCTGCTCGACCGGCTCGCGGAGATCACCGGCGCGTTCCTGAAGGTCCAGATCGAGGCCGGCGCCTCCGCCGTCCAGCTCTTCGACTCCTGGGTCGGCGCGCTCGCCCCGGCCGACTACCGCCGCTCGGTGATGCCGGCCTCCACGAAGGTCTTCGACGCCGTCGCGTCCTACGGCGTCCCGCGCATCCACTTCGGCGTCGGCACCGGCGAGCTGCTCGGCCTGATGGGCGAGGCCGGCGCGGACGTCGTCGGGGTGGACTGGCGCGTCCCGATGGACGAGGGAGCCCGCCGGGTCGGTCCCGGCAAGGCGCTCCAGGGCAACCTCGATCCCGCGGTGCTCTTCGCGCCGACCGAGGCGGTGGAGGCGAAGACCCGCGAGGTCCTGGACGCCGCCGCCGGCCTGGAGGGCCACATCTTCAACCTCGGACACGGGGTCATGCCGTCCACCGATCCGGACGCCCTGACGCGCCTGGTGGAGTACGTCCACCGGCAGACCGCCCGCTGAGGTCCGGGGCGTGCGGCGCCGCCCTCCCCGGAGGGCGGGACGCCGCCGCACGCCTCAGGACCGCCGGCTCGCCCGCACCGCCGACACGGCCTTGCGGGCGGCCACCAGCACCGGGTCCCAGACCGGGGAGAACGGCGGGGCGTAGCCCAGGTCCAGGGCGGTCATGGCCTCCACCGTCATCCCCGCGGTGAGCGCCACCGCCGCGACGTCCACCCGCTTCGCCGCCCCGTCGCGGCCGACGATCTGCACCCCCAGGAGCCGGCCGGTGCCGTACTCCGCGATCATCTTCACCGTCATCGGCCTCGCGCCGGGGTAGTAGCCGGCCCGGCCGGTCGACTCGATCGTCGCCGTGACGTAGCGCAGGCCCACCGCCGCCGCGTCCTTCTCCCGCAGCCCGGTCCTGGCGATCTCCAGGTCGCAGACCTTGCTCACCGCCGTACCGACAACGCCCGGGAACGTGCCGTAACCGCCCCCGACGTTGGCTCCGATGATCTGGCCGTGCTTGTTCGCGTGGGTGCCGAGCGCGATGTGCCGGGTGCGGCCGGCGACGAGGTCCAGGACCTCGACGCAGTCCCCTCCGGCCCAGATGTCCTCCTGTCCGGTCACCCGCATCGACAGGTCGGTCAGGAGGCCGCCGTGCGGACCCAGCGGCAGGCCCGCCTCGCGGGCCAGGGAGGTCTCCGGCTCCACCCCGATGCCCAGCACCACCACGTCCGCCGGACAGCTGCCGTCCTCCGTGGCGACCGCCGTGACCCGGCCGTCCCGGCCGGTGTCGATGCGGGTGACCGCGGCGTCGTTGACCGTCGTGATGCCCATGCCGTCCATCGCCTCGTGGACCAGCCGCCCCATGTCCGGATCGAGCGTCGCCATCGGCTGCGCACCGCGGTTGAGCACCGTGACCTCGAAACCGCGCTTGAGCATCGCCTCCGCCATCTCGACGCCGATGTACCCCGCGCCGACGACGACCGCCCTCCGCCCCGGGGCCCGGTCGAGGGAGTCCAGCAGCGCCTGGCCGTCGCCCAGGGTCTGCACCCCGTGGACGCCCGGCGCGTCGATGCCGGGCAGGTCGGGGCGCACCGGCCGGGCGCCGGTGGCGATCACCAGCTTGTCGTAGCCGGTCCAGGAGGTCTCGCCGCTGTCGCGGTCCCGCGCCCGCACGCGGCGGCCGGCGACGTCGATCTCCGTCACCTCGGTGCGGGTGCGCAGATCGATGGAACGGGCCCGGTGCTCCTCGGGCGTCCGCGCGACGAGGGCGTCGCGCTCCTCGACGTCACCGCTCACCCAGTACGGGATGCCGCAGGCGGAGTACGACGTGAAGTCGCCGCGCTCGAAGGCGACGATGTCCAGCTCCTCGGGCCCCTTGAGCCTGCGGGCCTGCGACGCCGCGGACATGCCCGTCGCGTCGCCTCCGACGACCACCAGTCGTTCCGCCGCCATGCCGGGTCCCTTCGCCGCCGTGTGCAGGATCAGGGACCCACGCTACGGCGCCCGCGCGGACCGGGGCGCTCCCGGCGGACCGCGCTGCCCGCGGAGCGCCCCCGGCGGCGCGGCGGCGGGGGACGGCACGGCGGGCGCGCGGTGTCGCCGAGCCGCCGTCACGGACCCCTCCCCGCCGCCGACTTGGCGCCGTGCGCCCCGTCGCCGTGGGCGCTCCGCACGAGGGCGGGCGGCGGGCGGCGCGGGCCGCCCACCGGCGCTTTCCGAACGGCCCCGTCGGGGACGGGGGAGGGGGTTTGAGAGAGTGGAGTCATGCAGCGTCCTCTTCAGCGCGACACCACACGCACCCGCCACGCCGTCGTCGTCGGCGGCGGCATCGCCGGACTCGCGGCCGCACACCGGCTGTCGGCCTCCGGTGTCCGGGTCACCCTCCTGGAGGCGACCGCGCGGCTCGGCGGCAAGCTGATGACCGGCGAGATCGCCGGGACCCGGGTCGACCTCGGCGCGGAGTCGATGCTGGCGCGCCGCCCCGAGGCGGTCGGACTCGCCACCGCCGTCGGGCTCGGGGACCGGCTGGGGCCGCCCGCGACCGCCACCGCGTCGGTCTGGACCCGCGACGCCCTCCGCCCCATGCCCAAGGGCCACGTGATGGGGGTGCCGGGCGACCCGGCGGCGCTCGGCGGGGTGCTCTCGCCCGAGGGCCTGGCCCGGATCGCCCAGGAGCGCGACCTGACCCCGACCGCCGTCGGCGAGGACGTGTCGGTCGGCAGCTACGTCGCGGACCGGCTCGGCCGCGAGGTCGTCGACCGGCTCGTGGAACCGCTGCTCGGCGGGGTCTACGCCGGGGACGCCTACCGGATCTCCATGCGCGCGGCCGTGCCCCAGCTCTTCGAGGCCGTCAAGGAGGGCGGCTCGCTCCTCGACGGCGTCCTCCGCATCCAGGAGAGGGCCGCCGCCCGGCACCAGAGGGGACCGGTCTTCCAGGGCATCGCGGGGGGCATCGGCACCCTGCCGGGCGCCGTGGCCGACGCCGTGCGGGCCGCCGGCGGCGAGATCCTCACGGAGACCCCGGTGCTCGGCCTCACCCGGGCCGGCCGGGGCTGGGACGTCCGCACCGACCGCCGGGTGATCACCGCCGACGCCGTCGTGCTGGCCACCCCGGCCTGGTCCGCGTCCACCCTGCTCGCCGCGGAGTGCCCGGCCGCGTCCGTCGAGCTCGCCGCGGTGGAGTACGCCTCGATGGCCCTGGTCACCATGGCCTTCAGACGTGCCGACGTCGCGGACACCGAGGCGCTCCGGGGGCGTTCGGGCTTTCTCGTGCCGCCCGTCGACGGGCGCACCGTCAAGGCCGCCACCTTCTCCAGCAACAAGTGGCAGTGGGTCGCCGACGCCGCCCCCGACCTCTTCGTGCTGCGCACCTCCGTGGGCCGCTACGGCGAGGAGGAGCACCTGCACCGCGAGGACTCCGAACTGGTCGCCGCGTCCCTGGCCGATCTCGCCTCGGCGGCCGGACTGACGGCCCGGCCCGTGGACACCGAGGTCACCCGGTGGATCGGCGGGCTGCCCCAGTACCCCGTGGGCCACCTCGGGCGGGTGTCCCGGATCCGTACCGCGGTGGCCGGACTGCCCGGCCTGCGGGTCTGCGGGGCGGTGTACGACGGCGTCGGGATCCCGGCCTGCGTCGCGAGCGCGCACCGGGCCGCGGAGGAGATCCTCGGGGACCTGACGCCCCCGGCCGCGGGGGAGATCGACAACACGCCGACCCGGGTTCGGGGCACCGGGAGCGAGGCGGGACAATAGCCGTATGAGTGCGCCAGAGAAGCTTCCGAACGCAGGCAAGAAGGCCAAGGACCTGAACGAGGTCATCCGTTACACCCTGTGGTCCGTCTTCAGGCTGAAGGACGTCCTTCCGCTCGACCGCGCCGGTCACGCCGACGAGGTCCAGGAGCTGTTCGACCAGCTCGCGGCCAAGGACGTCACGGTCCGGGGCACCTACGACGTGTCCGGTCTGCGGGCCGACGCCGACCTGATGATCTGGTGGCACGCGGAGACCTCCGACGAGCTCCAGGAGGCGTACAACCTCTTCCGGCGCACCCGGCTGGGCCGTGCCCTGGAGCCGGTCTGGTCGAACATGGCGCTGCACCGCCCCGCCGAGTTCAACAAGTCGCACGTGCCGGCCTTCCTGGCCGACGAGACGCCGCGCGACTACATCAGTGTGTACCCGTTCGTGCGCAGCTACGACTGGTACCTGCTGCCCGACGAGGACCGCCGCCGCATGCTCGCGGACCACGGCAAGATGGCCCGCGGCTACCCCGACGTGCGGGCCAACACCGTGGCCTCCTTCTCGCTCGGCGACTACGAGTGGATCCTGGCCTTCGAGGCCGACGAGCTGTACCGGATCGTCGACCTCATGCGCCACCTGCGGGCCTCCGAGGCACGGTTGCACGTCCGTGAAGAGGTGCCGTTCTACACCGGACGCAGGAAGTCCGTAGCAGACTTGGTGGCCGGACTCGCATAGCCAGCGTTTCCGGCCATCCCGACCCGGAAGATCAGTTGGCGGGCAACGGCGTGTGTGACGCCGCCCGTCGTTCCAGCGACACCGGGTCCGGTGCCGGGCACACATCGGCCGACGGCCGGCGAAACGTCGCGGCCCGCGGGGGAGTCAGCCATTCCTCCCCGCGGACCGCCGCCCCTCGCCGGGTCCGGCCGATGTGTCCCGGGCCGAACAACTCCATAGGCACGGCGTGGGGGGGGGGCCCGCCCCGGCGCCGCCCCCCCCCCCCGGGGGGGGGGCGCGCGCCGCGGGGCCCGCCCCCCCCCCCCCCGCCCCGGGGCGCGGGCCGCTGGGGC